>JAMDCE010000105.1 GCA_023489135.1 Chloroflexota bacterium | reverse complement strand
GTGGGACAGACTAAAGGCCACACCTGTTAAGAGTCCAGCGATTAAGGCATTCCGCATAGTGGGATAGGTGTACCATTTCCCATCGAATATCTGCTCATCGGCTTCGCAGACCATTTCATTTCCTCCTGCTGTCGACAATTAAGATTGATAGCCACACGATAAGCGGTGACAGGGCGGAAGCGGCCTAAATGTCGTCCTGAACATACTTGAAATTCAATTTGATTGACAGTTCTGCCTTCGTTAATTCCCTTCCGAGATAAGCGGCGTGGCTCAGTTGAGTGACCCAGCCATTCTCGATGATGGTCCAATACAAGCTCGTGGCATTCGTGCTCTCAATTACGTGCAAGAGGCTATTATCATACGAATAGTGCTCGGCGACGATTCTGCCTTTCGCTAGCTGGGGGACGATGACGAAATAGCCAGCTTCATCTATCTCAGCTTTCCCAGGCTTCCCCGCCCGAACGACTGTAATTGTGGAAACTTGAGCCGGTCCTCCTTGGTCCGCGCATTGTTTGCAGGAACAAGGCGAGTTGGGGGCTTGAGAGAGTTCCCGCAGCTTCTCCACGATCAGTCCTTCATCTTCACATCCGATGAGGTTCACGAGTTGGATCTGATTTCGGAAGGCTTCTATTTCCTCCCGTGTTATATTTCTCAAGATTGGATGCTTTCCAGGAGAGCCTACCACCCGCATCGAGTCGTCAACGCCATTCTCCCATAGGGAAAGAAGTGTCTTACCGCTCTGATGACCTTCGGCCTCCCTGCCGGCCAAGACGAGAAAGCGAGTAGCAGAATTGGTTATGATGTTCTTGACCACCTTGTCAACCCCTATGTTCTCTGTTTTCGTCTTGCCGACGATACAGAGTTCTTTCGGTCTCAGTGCCGCCAGCCTTTCGGCAAGCTCTGTGCTCGCCAGCGTTGAAACCGCAACAAAGGAATCTTGGCCGTGGTCGAAGGTAAAGTACTCCCCCGGTACGACAGGCCACTCCTGCTCTTTGACTTCAAAAGCACAACGCAAATCAGCCTGGGCAACCTCGGGCAAAGCCTGGCTGAGTATGTTTGTTACCACGGCTGGAAAGCAGTGTTCACACCCCAGGCATGAGTACTCCGGCGGTTTCATTTCCGCCAACCAGGACCCGATCTCCGCGACCAAATCTGGAGAACCGGCTACCTGGAGGGAAGAAAGAGACGAATGCAAGCGGTCCAACATTTCTTTCATGCACCGGCACTTGTGACATTTCGCCAAGCCCATTCCTGCTCGCAGCTCAAGTCGGACTTTCTCAATCTCGCTTTCCTCTGTCATACTCTTTTGCCCCCTTTCTTAACAGCGCTACCCGGCGGCGAACAGCAAAACTAGCTCGATCCCTTCTTGTCTCGAACAAACTCGCGGTCTAGCTCGTACTACATCATATCAGCATTTACTGATATGATGTAGTACGGGTATTTTACACTTGGAGGTGGCCGCAGTCAAGAGGGACCCAAAAACAGCGATGGGCTGGACTAGGCTGACTTTTGGGCGTATTTGGCCTGGTTTTGCGTTGGGGAAACGCGGGGTCAGCTTTGGTTGCTGCGTCTGAGTGCCGCGGTGCCTGCCTGCGAGCGCGTGATCGTCGCCACCGATGTGGTTAGGGCCTACTTGTAGTGGTTGTGGCAAACCTGTACTGGGCCGTGAGCACACTAGCCCACAGCTTAGCGACAGCCGTCTCGTTCAATACGCCCGGTCAGGTCATTACCAGGCTCTGCACGCTCCTTCTGGCTGCCAACAGCAGCCTCACCTTCTCCAGAGTCGTCGCCAGCTTCAGCACCACCCGACGGCTTTCCCATAGCACTCTTCCCGCTGTCTCGTCCTTCAAAGAAGGATCGCCAGCGCACTGTCGAAATGGTGTACCGTTGCCAGCGCCCCGGTAGACTCAGCACTTTCATCGCTACGAACAGGTTGTAGGCTATCACTCCCAGCCGGAAGTACACGGCATTGGCAAACGTCTCTCCACAGGGCATCCAGTCCATCCCAAAGCCGTCTTTCAGTTCTTTGATCCAGTTCTCTATCTCTCCCCGCTGATTGTAGAAGGCCACTACCTCTTCCGGTGTGTCCTCTTCCTCCTCCGCTACCCCTCCGCTGGCAATCACGTGGTAGAAGTATGGCTCCAGATCGAATAGCTCCGGCTGCTCCTTGGGCCACCTCTGCACCACCAGGCGGAACGCTCGCTTGGTCCCGTTCATCGTCCTTCAAAGAAGGACCGTCTGAGCTATCTCACGGTCCTTCCGGTAGGCTTTCCACTCACTGGCCTCTATGTTGTGGATGGCTCCTTTCATCGCACTGTCCTGGTCGGCGCAGATCGCGAACCGCACCCCTTCATCCTGGCACCAATTGAACACCCCTGCCTGGTAGAAAGCGCTGTCCGATCTCAGCGCCCTTAGCCTCTTGCCTGCTGGCAGCTTCTCCTTGCACCTCTTCAGAAAGGCCACCGCTCCCGCTCCGGCAGGTACGTTGCCCTCTCGGAACTCATCGGCTACGATCAACCCCCGCAGTGGGCTTGCTTCCCCAGGCAATTCCTCCGTTTGCTGCAAGAAACCCAGTATCGGCTGATACCCCCTAACCTTCTTGTAGGTCCAGTAGGCAGCCTCTTTTTCTGACTCGATGATGGTGGCATCTACGTCCAAGGTATAGTCCACGCTATTCGATCTATTGTCAACACCGGTTTATTTTTCCTCAAAATCACCGGTTTATTTTTCCCCAGTTTTGCCTTCAGCCAGTTGCTCTAA
>JAMDCE010000533.1:13130-14694 GCA_023489135.1 Chloroflexota bacterium | reverse complement strand
CCGGCTACCTGGCGCGGGAGGAACACGAAGAGGGTTGGCGGGTAGTCAACTCCCTGTTCAGCCTGGCCGTCCTGGTGCTGGTTCCGATCGTCGCGCTGCTGATGCTCTTCACGCCCAAACTTGCAAAAAGTATACCATAGTGGTGCTCGGTAGTATAATGAGTTGACAGGCTCAGGGATATGGCTCACGCGTTCTACCCCTGACGGTCGCATGAACGCATAGACCCAGGGCTCGGGGAAGCTCGTGCGCTTTCCCGGCGCGGGTCCGCCCGCTCCCTCCCCTTTGAGGGTGTGGTGGGCGTGCTGAGCCTGAGCCGCGAGGCTTGGGACTGGAGGCCAACTTGAAGAATAAAGAAGTGGCCAGGTTGCTCGACAGCATCGGCGACTTGCTGGAGATCAAGGGCGAGAACACCTTCCGGGTGGGGGCCTATCGGTCGGCGGCGCGCCACATCGAGGGGCTGAGCGAGGATATCGAGCAGGTCGCGCACGGCGGCGGGCTGCGCTCCCTACCCGGCGTGGGCGAGTCGCTAGCGGCCCGGATTATGGAGTACCTGGAGACCGGTCACCTGCAGTATTTCGAGGAGCTGAAAGCGGCCATCCCCCCGGGTCTGATCGAGCTGCTCCAGGTGCCCGGCCTGGGCCCCAAGAAAACCAGGCTGGTTTACGAAAAGCTCGACGTCAGGGGCATCGAGGACCTGGAGCGAGCCGTCCGCGAGCACAGGCTGCGCGACCTGCCCGGCCTGGGCGAAAAGACGGAAAAGAACATAGAGAAGGAATTGGAGCGCTGGCGAAACCGGTCCGCGCGGCGCCTGCTGGGGGATGCCCTGCCACTGGCCGAGGAGATCGTGGACGCGCTCAAGACCTGCGCGGCGGTGGAGCGCGTCGAGCCCGCGGGCTCCATCCGCCGCCGCCGGGAGACGATCGGCGACGTGGACATTCTGGCGTCGTCCGAGCGCGCGGACGAGGTCATCGCCTGGTTCGATGCGCTCCCCATAGTCAAAGAGGTCATCGCCAGGGGCCCAACCAAGAGCAGCGTGCTGACTCAGCAGGACATACAGGTCGATCTGCGGGTGGTAAAGCCGGAATCCTTCGGCGCGGCGCTGCAGTACTTCACGGGCTCCAAGGAGCACAACGTCAAGCTTCGCGAGCTGGCGCAGAAGCGGGGCCTCAAGGTAAACGAGTACGGCATTTACGACGAAGCCACCGGCCGGCGGCTGGGAGGCGAGAGCGAGGACGACATCTATCGCATCGTCGGACTGGTCCCTGTGCCTCCGGAGATCAGGGAGGACCGCGGCGAGATCGAGGCGGCGCAAAAGGGCCTGGTGCCCGAGCTTATCGAGGTTTCCGACATCGTGGGTGACCTGCACATGCACACCAACTGGAGCGACGGCCAGAACACCCTGGAGGAGATGGCCCGGGCGGCCATGGCCAGGGGCTACCACTACGTCGCTATTTGCGATCATTCCCGTTCGCTGGCCGTGGCCCACGGCCTGTCGCCGCAACGTGTCCTGGAGCAAAGGAGACTGATCGACCAGTCCAACGCGCGGCTGTCACCCTTCCAGGTC
>JAMDCE010000533.1:0-13120 GCA_023489135.1 Chloroflexota bacterium | reverse complement strand
TGGCCAGCCACGGGAGAAGATGACCGAGCGAATCATAGCGGCCCTGCGCAACCCTTACGTCCAGATCTTCAATCACCCCACCGGGCGCATCATCAGCCGCCGGGAGCCCTACGAGGTCGACCTGGAAGAGGTCTTTCGCGTGGCCGCCGCGGAGGGGGTGGCCATGGAGATAAACGCCGCGCCCGACCGTTTAGACCTGACCGACCTCGCCGCGCGGCGCGCCAGGGAGCACGGGATCAGCATCGCCATCAACACCGACGCCCACGCCACCTGGCAGCTGGGCTTCATGCGCTTCGGCGTCGACGCCGCCCGTCGTGCGTGGCTGGGCAAGGCAGACGTGCTCAACACCCTTTCGACCGAGGTGTTGCTCGAAAGGATATCCGAGAACAGGGCCAGGCGGCTCGCCGGAAGGGGGTGATTTTCTTGCCCGAATTGCCTGAGGCGCAGGTGCTGGCCGACGACCTGCGCAAAAGGACCGTCGGCCAGCGTATTGTGGAGGTGGACGCCGGCCAGCCCAAGGGGCTTAACCTGCCGCTCGAGGAGTTCAAGCGGAAGGCCCAGGGCCGCGTGCGAGGGGTAACTAGAAGGGCCAAATCGGTAGTGATCGAGCTAGAGGATGATGGAAGTCTCTGGCTGCACATGGGACTGCGGAGCGTCGCCGGCTGGCTTCGCCTTCCGACGTCCCCCCCCGGCGCCTTCCTGAAGCTGGAGTTCGACCACGGCCGGTCTTTCTACATGAACAAGACCTTTATGGGCAAGGCCCATTTCGTCGCGCCAGAAGAACGGGACAGGCGTTGGAACGACTTCGGCGTGGAGCCTCTGGCCCCGGAGTTCACCCTGGACCGTTTCAGGCAGATTCTGAGCTCCAGGCCCGGTGCTGCGATCAAGGCCCTGCTCATGGACCAGGAGCGGATCGCGGGCATCGGCAACATTTACTCCGACGAGATTCTGTTTGTAGCTCGCGTACGGCCGGATCGGCAGATCTCCACCCTCACGGATGCCGAGATCGAGGGCCTCTTCAAGGCCATCCGGCAGGTGCTTGCCGAGGCCGTCGAAAAGGGTGGGGGGCCGGAGTGGGTGGACCTGGAAGGCAAACCGGGCGGATACGTCCCTCGGGTGCACGGCGCGACCAGCTGCCCCGAATGCGGCGGCGACCAGGTGACGAAGATCACCTTCGGCGGCCGAACGGCGTACGTGTGCGAGAAGTGCCAGAGGTAGAATGCAGCACTTGCGCATTTCCTCAACCAAACGTTGGTTTCACCGCAGAGGCGCAGAGGGTCTTATTTATTTCCCTCTGCGTCCTCTGCGCCTCCGCGGTGAGTAACGGCCCCGTTGAACACAATAATCACCTCACGGTTGCGTCGCGGACCGTTATTGGCCCCAGTGCACGTGCAGGAGCTTGTTGCGGGTCAGCTTGGGCTTGCGGGGACCCATGCTGGTTCGGCGGCGCTGCAGAAGGTCGACAAAGGCTTCCAGGCGGGTCACCATACCGGCGCGGCCGGTCTGCTCGTCCAGAATGAACGTCAGCAACGGAATGTCCACGTTCTTGCGCAGCTTGGGCATCACGTTTTGGGCCACCACCTCCGGGGTACAGGTGAACGGAGCCAGCTGAATCACCCCGTCGTAGCCGTCCTCGTAGGCCATCACCGCCTGGCCCACCGTCTCGCCGGACCAGTACTTGAGGTAGGGACGTTCCGAGCGCCGTATGCGTGACTGGTGGCCGAGGCCCAGCCAGTCCAGTATCACCCCGGGGAAGACCGATAGCCACTGGCTCACCTGCTCCGAGCGATGGGCCTCGGCCCCGAGGCGGCCGAGCTCGGTCTCAATGTCCTGGTTAATGAAGGGCTCCTGCACCACGTAGACCTCTCCGACAATGCAGATCTTCACCGGGTCACGTTCCAGGTCCTGGGCCACGGCGTCGAGCTCCTCATCGAACTCCCGGCGCACCATTTTCAGCGAAGCCCGGTCGGCAACCCCGATCATTTGCTCGATGGCTGCTTTCCAGAGCTCGTTGGCCGTGCCCAGCTTCAGCTCGCGAGCGCGAACGCGCTGAACTTTTCGCTCGAGGGCATCAAGGTGCTTCTGTACCGAAAGGGCCAGCATCGCCGCGTCCATGCATTCCCTTCCCGACCGACCGGAGGCCTCCTGCAGAATCTCGCTAACTCTACTCAGCGTTCGACCGCTGATCTCCGGGAGCACGAACTGGAATTCGTAGCCCAGGTCCCGCAGCACCTGCTCTTGAAGCTTGTGGTAGTAGCCAAAGCGACAGTTGTTGGGGCCGGTAAGAAGCATGACGGCGTTGGCGCCGAGCTCCAGCCCGTCGAGGAAGTTCCCGAGGGTGAGCTTGTAGGGCACGCAGGCCCATTCGGGCGAATGCTTCGCCGCCCGATCCAGCGAGAGTTTATTGCAACCGGGTGGGGCGACGTAATCGATGCCCAGTTTGTTGAAGAGGACACGTATGGCTACGTGCACCGTACCCATATGCGGAAAAGCGATCTTCATTTTCCTTCTCATGTCCTTGGGGAACTTCTGGTTGCCGGATGACACCGCCGCGGGCACCTCGAACAGCGCTTTGGTGCCGGACTTGCGTCGGTGAAGGGTGTCTACAAAGGCCTCCAACCGGGTCACCAGTCCTGTCTCGGCGGTGTGCTCGTCGATGGTCACCGTGAGGATCGGATTGCAGCTCCCTCGCTTGGCAACACGTTGAACCGCGTCGATCATCATCGAATCCGGCCCGCAGCCGAAGCAGGTGATGATCATCACCCCGTCGGTATCGGCATCGTACATATAGTGCCCCGCCGCGCCGGTCAGCTCTATCTCGTTCATCCAGTAGGGCGACCCTATGACCCTGGCCACGCCGGCGTTCAGCTGCTCGGTAGTCGCGGCATCGACGGTGAGGATGCGCAGGCCCATCCCGCGCAGCTTCTTGACTATGTTATGGTTTATGTAGTCATCGTACAGATTGTACGGATGGCCGATGAGCGCTATGGCGGGAACATCCGGCGAAAGCTGGCTCACTTCTATTTCCTTTTCAGAACATCTCCCATCCAGTACGTCCATGGCCTCGATCAGGGTCAGCCCCTTTCGCAGCAGCTCGGAAAAGCGCTGATATTGGGAAAAGGCGAGCTGGGCGGCCCGGTCCACTTTGCTGCGGCTCGCTCCCACGCGCCGGCCAAGTGAATACAACTCCTTATATACAGCTTTGCGCCCGAGGTTAACGTCGAACAGCGCGTCGAGCACCGGAGGGGCGTTCTCAATGGCGCCGCGGACCTGGTCGGGAAGGGCAAAGAGCTTCACGCAGTTGTAGAGATCGGGCTCCAGGCTCTTGACGCTCGGCACCAACACGTAATCGACTTTTCCGATCAGGTCCATTACGTGGCCTATGTAGGCCTTGAGCGGGAGACAGCTTTCGGCGACGATGGTAGAGATTCCGGCGGTCATCATGGAACGCGTGGTCGGAGGAGAAACTAACAGCTCGACGTCAAGCGCCTCGAAGAAGGTCTTGATGACCGGATAGTAGCGATAGTAGTGCAGGGCTCTCGGCACCCCGACTTTCAACACGTTCCTGCTCCCGTAGCAGCGCTCGCTGATGGCCCCGGCTCCGGCGCGCACTAGCGAGGGGAAGACAAGCTATAACTGCCAGAGGTAGAGGGGGACCCTGATTACAATAAATTGGAGGAGAACACATCGCGGCACGACGCTTTGCCTCCGGCGACCTAGCCTCCCCCTGTCACCTGGCAATTGTAACACAGGTAGCCAGCGGGCACAAGTTTTGGATTCCGAAATTGGCCGACCGGCCCTACGACCCCGGTCGCCTAAGCGGCACCGTCGCCAGCAGCACAGCCGCCAGGACCGCAAACGCCGCCCCATAAATGAAGGTGGCCGAGGGATCGATTGCCTGCCACAGGAATCCGCCAATGATGCTGGCGGGCAGAGCGGTGATGCCAACCAGGGCGTTGAAGGTGCCCATCGCCGACCCGCGCAATCCGGCGGGAACCAGATCGGCCACAAAGGCTCGCTGCACCCCGTCGGTCAGAGAGTAGTAAGCGCCGTAGAGGGCGAAGAGACCCCAGACGCCCCAGGACACCGGGGTGAAGGCAAAGCCGACGTAAACCAAGGCAAACACCAGATACCCCGCGATTATAACTATTCGCCGGTCTATTCGATCTGAAAGGCTACCCAGCGGCGCGGCCAGGATAGAGTGCGTCACGTTGAAAGTAAGGTAGGCCAGGGGAACGAGAACCACGGCCAATCCCAGATTCTGGGCCCGCAGCACCAGGAAGGCGTCCGAGGAATTGCCCAGGGTGAAGAGAGTGGCGATCGACGAGAACACCAGGAACTCCCTTCCCAGGTCCTTGAACCCCAGCTTCAGCGTTGCCTCCTTCGGCTTGGGCGCCCGCCTCTCCTTCAGGAACAGGAAAAGCACTATGACTGACAGCACCCCGGGAACGGCGGATAGCCAGAAGACCAATCGATAATCTCCGCTGAAGGCCGCCAGCAAGGCGAAGGCAGCCATCGGCCCGATGATCGCCCCGACCGTGTCCAGCGAGCGGTGGAAGCCGAAGGCCTTGCCCCGCTGCTCTGTCGAAGTCGAATCGGCGATGAGCGCGTCTCTCGGAGCGCCGCGGATGCCCTTGCCCACACGGTCGGCAAAACGTACGACCAGGACCTGCTGCCAGGCGGTGGTAAGAGCCAAAAGGGGCTTGATTAAATTGGAGGAGCCGTAGCCGATAAGCATCAGCGTCTTGCGCTGGCCCGCCTTGTCGGAAAGGTATCCAGATACCACCTTCAAGAGGCTGGCGGTGCTCTCGGCGATCCCCTCTATAAGACCAATGGTGACCGTTCCCACCCCCAGCACATTGACCAGGAACAGGGGCAGGACGGGATAGATCATCTCGCTGCTGATATCGGTCAGCAAGCTGACTATCCCGGTGACGAATACGTTGCGCGTGATGCCCGACAGAAAAGGCCTCACAGGTAGTGCCCCCTGGGATGTGTCCGTCTCGATCACCTTCCGCTGCACTCCCTTCAACTCACTCACTTCTCGCTCGTCTCCCTTCTCATCCGAGCGGCCTGCCGCACCAGATCTCTGTCGTTCCGAAAGGTCAGCGTGCGCAGGGCCTCGTCTACGCTCATGAACCTGCCGCCGCAGAAGGTGGACTCGATATTCAGCTCCCCGCCGCTCACGTCCATCAGGAACCAGTGGACCCGCTTGCGCCGAAACTCCCCCGCCGGCGGCACCCGAAACTCGTACTGGGTCTCGCCCAGCCTCCCGCGGATGCGAGCTTTCAGACCCGATTCCTCCGCCACCTCGCGTATTGCCGCCTGCTCGGCTGTCTCGCCTGGCTCCAGGTGGCCTTTGGGCATGAGCCACTCTCCATTCGGCTTGCACAATACCAGCAGCCGGTCCCCGTCGAAGAGGACGCCCCCGGCTGAGACTTCGGTAATTATCGGGCTGTTGCTCCTCGGGCCTCGCGAATACCTCCTGCCGTTGGACCTCACGGCAACCCCCCAAAATCGTCGATTCCCTTTTGCCTGAGCATTCTAATCAATTCGCGTCATTCTGGCAAGTTAACCGCCCGGCAGCACTGGAGAGTGAACTGGCAAGAATGGTGCCAAGAGGAAGACAGGGCGGGCTGGAGGACCGGCAAATAGCGGTATACCCACTAGCCGAAAAACCCTTGAGAATCGCGGCGTCTTGTGATAACCTGCTGCTATCGACCCGCGTGTAATCTCCTACTCGCTCTCTTCAATAGCCTGTACATCTTTGTAATAAGGGGGAACTACAACCGGTGGCTTGGGAGTTTGTGAGCTACGACGTGTCCGAGGCGGTCGCGGTGGTCACGATAGATCATCCGCCGGCCAACGCCTTGAACACGAGGGTTATCAAGGAGTTGGTGGAGCTGTTCACAGAGCTGGAATCGAGAAAGGACGTTCTGGCGGTAATCGTAACCGCGGCCGGAAATCGCTTTTTCGTGGGCGGCGCCGACATACCGGAGCTGCTGGACCAGAACACCGTCGAGGGAGGCTCGCAGTTCTCGGTCTATGGACACCGAATGATGAACAAGGTCGAGGCGTTCGACCGGCCGGTGATAGCAGCCATCAACGGCTTCGCTCTGGGCGGAGGAGGTGAGCTGGCCATGGTCTGCGACATTCGTATGGCCGCCGAGAGCGCCCGGTTCGGCATGCCGGAGGTGAATCTGGGGGTCATTCCCGGCGCCGGCGGCACGCAGCGTCTCCCCCGACTCGTCGGGAGAGGCAGGGCCAAGGACCTAATGATGAGCGGCGACATCATCGACTCGTCGGAAGCGCTGAGAATAGGGCTGGTGGACCGGGTCGTGCCCGATGCGCAGCTAATGACCCGGGCGCGAGAGCTGGCCAGCAAGATCGCCGCCAAGGGCCCCGTGGCCGTGCGTCTGGTGAAAAGGGCCGTGAACGAAGGCGTGGAAATGCCCCTGGCGGATGCTCTAAAGCTGGAAAACCACCTGTTCGGCGAGGCGTGCGCCACCGAGGACAAGAACGAGGGCGTCAAAGCCTTTCTAGAGAAGAGACCGCCGCGGTTTCGCAACCGCTAGGAGAGATCAACGATGCCAAATCGAACACTTGTTAGCGACAACGACGTCGTGGTAGTGAGCGCCGTCCGAACGCCTTTTGGCAAGTTCGGGGGGGTTCTGAAGGACGTCCCGAGCGTCGACCTCGGGGTGCACGTGGTGAAGGAGGTCCTGGCTCGCGTCGGCGCATCCGGCGAACTGGTTGACGAGATCTATTATGGGAACGCCATTCCGGTGGAATGCGGCTCTCCGGTCGCGCCGGTGGTGGCACGGCAGGTGTTGCTCAAGGCCGGCCTTCCCTCCAGAACGGTCTCTCTGACAATTGACCGGGCTTGCTGTTCCTCGATGGCCGCGGTACAACTGGGATACCGGGCGATCAAGTCGGGGGACGACGAGGTGGTCATCGCGGCCGGGGCGGAGAACATGGGCCGGGTTCCGCACATTCTTTACGACCTCAGATCGGGAAAGAGAATGGGCCACGTCAGGATACAGGACCCCCTGTGGGAAATGGGGAATCTCGGCTACAACCCGGTGGCCGTCGACGGTGGAGAGATCGCGCTGGAATACGGCATCTCGCGAGAAGAGCAAGATGCCTGGGCCTACCGCAGCCAGCGCCATTATGCGGAGGCGCTGGCCGCCGACAGGTTCCGGGACGAGATAGTACCCAGACGTCGTATCCGGACATGGCCGCCACCTGCGCTATCCCGTTTCCCATCGTTCCCGCGCCCGGATACGACGCTCGAAAAGCTGGCGAAGCTGCCCACCGTCTACGGAAATCCCACGATCACAGCCGGGAATTCTCCCGGCATCAACGCCGGCGGATCGGCAATCCTGTTGACGAGCGGCCGGAAGGCGGCGAGCCTGGGCCTCGAGCCGCTGGCCCGAATCGTCTCGACCGCCAGCGTTTGCATGGACTGGCGGCTGATCGCCGTGGTGCCCGGACCGACCATACTCGAGGCCTTGCGCCGGGCCAATCTATCCCTGGACGAGATAAAGCTAATCGAGATCAACGAGGCTTTTGCCGCTATGCCCCTGGTTAGCAGCAAGGTCATGGCCGAAGGGGATGAGGACAAGCTGAGGGCAATCCGGGACAAGATAAACGTGAATGGCGGTGCCATCGCCATCGGCCATCCCCTGGGGGCTACCGGCGCCCGCCTGGTGATGACGCTCATCTACGAGCTGCGCCGCCGAGGGGGTGGATACGGCGTCGCCGCCCTGTGCGGAGGCCTGGCGCAAGGCGACGCAGTTGTGGTCGAAGCTTTTTGAGCATTACAGTAGAAGGAGTGAATATGGAAGCAAGAAACATCACCGTTATAGGCGCCGGAACGATGGGAAACGGGATAGCGCAGGTGGCGGCCATGTCCGGATACGACGTCTGGCTAAGGGATGTGGAGCGCCCCTATCTGGACAAAGCGCTGGCCACCGTTCAAAGCTCGCTCGGCCGGCTGGTAAAATCGGGCAAATTGAATGAGGACCAGGTGGAAGCCATCCTGGGGCGAATCCGGCCCACCACCGACCTGGCGGAGGCACTGCGTGATGCCGACGTGGTGATCGAGGCCGTTCCGGAGATACTCGACCTCAAGAAGAAGGTGTTTGCCGAAATCGACGCCCTCTGCCCGGCCAGGACCATCCTGGCGACCAATACCTCGGGTCTCAGCATCACGGCTATCGCCGGTGCTACCAAACGTCCTCAGCAGTTCATCGGCATGCACTGGTTTGCCCCGCCGGTGATGATGCGGCTGATCGAGATCGTCCGTGCCTTCGGAACTTCCGACGAGACGGTTGAGGTGATCAGGGACATGGCGCACAGGATGGGCAAGGAGACCGTGGTGAGCAAGGATACCCAGGGCTTCATCACCACTCGTGCCCTCCAGGCTTTGCTCAACGAGTGCTTCCGCATGTACGACGAAGGCGTGGCCTCGATCGAGGATATAGACAAGGCCATCAAGCTTGGGCTGAATCACCCGATGGGCCCCTTTGAGCTGGCCGACTACTCCGGGGTCGAAATAGCCTACCACGCCAATGAAGGACTGACCGAAGCCTTCGGCGACCGCTTCCGGTCGCCCCAGTGCCTGCGCCAGCTGGTGGCTTCCGGCAACCTGGGCCGCAAGACCGGGCGGGGATTCCACAACTACCAGCCGAAGGCATAGATGGGGGTCAGGGGCCGCGCTCCCTCGCCCCTTCGGGGAGAGGGCTGGGGTGAGGGGCGATCTCGGACTAACCCACCAACTCGCCTGGCTCGCAACGAGGAGGAACACATGCCATTACGCGGCGTAACCATTCTGGATATGGCCAAGCGCCTGCCCGGTGCAATCTGCACCCTGCTCCTGGCGGATATGGGAGCGGAGGTGATCAAGATCGAAGACCCCCGCGAGGGTGACGGCTTCCGGGGCCAGCCCCCGCCGCTGGTCCGCGACGAGTCTGCGCTCTTCCTGGCCATCAATCGGAACAAAAAGAGCCTGAAGATCGACCTGAAGAAAGACGAGGGCAAGGAGGTGTTCTTCAAGCTGGTCAAACAGGCCGACGTCGTTTTTGAGAGCTTCAAGCCCGGCACCATGGACCGCCTGGGCCTGTCATACGAAGTCTTGCGCGAGCACAACCCGGCGTTGATCTACTGCGCCATATCCGGCTACGGACAGGAGGGTCCCTACCGCGACCGGCCGGGCCACGACATCAACTACATCGCGCGCGGCGGCGTGCTGGCCCTAACGGGGATCGAGGGCAAGCCGGTGATTCCCGGCGTTCAGGTGGCCGACCTGGGTGCCGGCAGTTTTATGGCCGCGCTCGGCATTGTTTCGGCCTTGTACGGCCGGAAGCAAACCGGCCAGGGCCGCTTCGTCGATATTTCCCTGCACGACGGCGTCGTTTTCTGGGCCATGCAGCACATCCTGGAATCCGGCATAACCGGCGGTGCCCCCGTTCGCGGCGATCTGTTCCTGGGAGGCCGCTGGGCCTGCTACAACGTCTACGAAACCAAAGACGGCAAGTATGTGACCGTGGGCTCGCTCGAACCCAAATTCTGGCAGAACTTCTGCCGGGCACTCGGCCGCGAAGACTTCGTGCCCTACCAGTTCAAGGTTGGCGAAAAGCAGGCGGAGATGAAAGCCGCGCTGCGGGAGACCTTCCGCACCAGGACGCGGGACGAATGGACGGCGTTCTTCAAGGACGTCGACACCTGCGTCGAGCCGATGCTGGAGATGCCGGAGATTCTCTCTGACCCTCACCTGTTGTATCGCAAAACCATCTTCGATTTCGATCACCCGACCGAAGGTCGCATCAAGCAGGTCGCCTCGCCCATCTCGCTCTCGGATGATCGCGCCGAGGTGCGCACGCCCCCGCCCGCCTGGGGCGAGCACAATCGTGAGATACTGGGGAGATTGGGCTACAGCGGGGAGGAGATAGAGCGACTTGAGGCCCATGGCGTGGTCTAGGTTGTTGGTGCAGAGGAGTGGATTCACCGCAGAGACGCAGAGGACGCGGAGACTCCAATGATCTCTGCGTCCTCTGCGTCTCTGCGGTGAAAGGCCACGTCGGTAGACCGAATGTCATCTGTGCCTGCCAGTGGACCGCGATTTCCAGCGTTAACGAATTCAGGAGGAGTTGACCGATGGATCTCGGATACGCTTTCTTCTCTCGCAACGCCAGATTATATCCCAACAAACCCGCTATCGTCGACGGGGAACAATGTCTCAGCTTCTCCCAGCTCAACGAGCGCGTGAACCGGCTCGTCAACGCCCTGGCCGCGCGGGGCGTGGAAAAAGGCGACCGGGTGGCGATCCTGGCCCAGAACTGCGGGGAGTACTACGAGGTGTTCGGCGCCGGAGAGAAGGGCGGCAGGATCGTCGTCCCCCTGAACTGGAGACTGGTGGGCCGAGAGCTGTGCTACCAGATTAACAACGCGGAGCCGGCCGTGCTGATCGTGGGCGAAGGCTACGTGGACCTCGTCGAATCGATCAGGCCCGAGATTCCTTGCGTTCAACACTACCTCGTCCTTGGCGACCAACGCCCGGGATTCGAGGCGTACGAAAGCTTCCTGGCCGAGGGTTCCCCGGCCGAGCCCGAAGTCGAGATCAAGCCTGACGATCCTGTGTACATCCTCTACACCAGTGGAACCACCGGCATCCCCAAGGGTGCCGTGCTGACCCAGAGGGGCCAGATGCACAACGCGGAGCTGATGCTGGGAGAGCAGGGGATCAGGCCCGGCGAGCGGGTTCTCACGGTACTGCCCATGTTCCACCTGGCGGCCAAGAACGTTATGAACTACCATCTTATGCGCGGCAACACCGGCTACGTTATGGCCAAATTCGATCCCGGGGAAGTGCTCGAGACGATCGAGCGGGAGAAGATCACGCACGTGCACGTGGCTCCCACGATGCTCGTCTTTATGCTGGAGGTGCCCGACATCTCCCGCTACGATCTTAGCAGCCTGAATACCATCCTCTACGCCACGGCGCCAATGCCGGTCGACCTGTTGAAGCGCTGCATCGAGGTCTTCGGCCCCGTCTTCCAGCAGGCTTACGGCCAGACCGAGTCCGGCCCGCTGATCACCCTGCTGCACAAAGAGGATCACAAGACCGTGGGCACGCCGGCGGAGCTGCGGCGATTGGGCTCCTGTGGCCTGCCGGTGATCGGCGTGCAGGTGAGAGTGGTGGATGAAAACGGGAGCGAGGTTCGACCGGGCGAGGTGGGCGAGATCACCGCCCGGAGCGACCTCATAATGTCCGGTTACTGGAACAATCCCGAGGCCACCGCCCAGGCCATCCGCGACGGCTGGCTCCACACCGGCGACCTGGCCACGGTCGACGAGGACGGCTACGTCTACATCGTCGATCGCAAGAAGGACATGATCATCAGCGGCGGCGAAAACGTCTATCCTCGCGAAGTGGAAGAGGTCCTGTACACCCATCCCGCCGTGCTCGAGGTCAGCGTGATCGGGGCACCCGATCCGCGCTGGGGGGAATCTGTTAGAGCAGTGGTATCGCTGCGGCAGGGGACCACGGTGACGGAGCAAGAGCTGATCGACTACTGTCGAGGCCGGCTCGCCGGCTACAAACGTCCCAAGTCGGTCGTCTTCGTGGACACGTTCCCCAAGAATCCTTCGGGGAAGATTCTCAAGAGGGAGCTGAGGAAGATGTTTTCACAGCCGATGGGAACATAGGAACTTGACAATCAATACACGTTGCTGTACAGTAATGCTGTACATAATTTCCAATTAGGATGTTCAATATGCCAATACAGACTTCTTATACCGAGGCCCGCGCCAAGCTCGCTGGCCTTTGCAACCGTGTTGTGCACGACCGAGAAACAGTGATCATCAAGCGCCGCGGCTCGGCAGACGTTGCGCTAATCGCGGCAGATGAACTTGCCATCTTGCTAGAGACTGCTTATCTCCTCCGCTCGCCCAAGAACGCCGCACGCCTGTTGAAGGCTCTGACCCGCGCTCGAGGCGAGAACGAGAAGCCCCAGACGGTGGAGGCCCTGCGTCAGGAGCTGGGGGTTGAGAAAAAGTAAGAAGGGGCAGGGGAAAGAATCGTTCTGCGATCATCCGGCGGCGCAGGATGTCGAAACGGTTTTCCATCCCGAATTCCGTGAGGACCTGCGCTACTGGGTGGAAACGGATCGCAAGATCGCCCTCCGAGCCTTCGACCTCCTCGAAGCAATCATCCGCGATCCTTTTAACGGCATCGGGAAACCCGAGCCTCTGAAGTATCTGGCACCCGGGGTCTGGTCCCGCCGCCTGACACAGACCGTAGACGTAGCCGTCCTCGTCAAGAGCAAGAGCCACATCGAGTTTCTCCAGGCACGATACCATTACTAAGAACCCCACCGATGCAAAAGTGTTACCCTATCTCCCCCTCTGGTGAACCATCCCTCCGCCAATCGCCCTGGCACGGTTCTTGCAGAGGAAAATGGCATAAGACTTAGGCAGCGTCGACTTTCCCGCTTGCAATCCTTGATGCCAGGGTGGGGCGATGAATTTCTCCAAACGGTTGGGCCTGGTGGCGGTTGTACCCCTTGTTGTCTTGCTGGCGTTGGGTGTCGTGTTCCTGGTGGCAGCGAATGGCCAATCGTCCGTGCAGCAACCCATCGCTTTCAGCCACGGCATTCACGCGGTAGATAACCAGATCGCCTGCGTGTATTGCCATCAGGGCGTCGCCAGGTCGGCCACGGCGGGCCTGCCATCGGTCGAGAAGTGTATGGGCTGCCACAAGACGGTGGCTACCGACAAGCCCGAAGTGCAGAAGGTAGCTGCCTATTGGAGTAATAAGGAGCCCATCGCCTGGGCACGCGTGAACTACCTGCCCGATCACGTGTATTTTACCCACCAGCAGCACATTCACGCCGGTCTGGAATGCCGCACCTGCCACGGCAACCCGCGCGCCGATGGATCACTCATTCCGCTCCAACCCGGCATGAGCTGGTGCCTGGATTGCCACCGCGCCCGGGGCGCCAGCATAGACTGTTCTACCTGTCACCAATGAGGAGGATCGCCCAATGAACCGACGGGACTTTCTAAAGCTCGTCGGCCTGGGAGCAGCTGGATCGGTCGTTTCTAGCGCTTGCAGCAC
>JAMDCE010000148.1 GCA_023489135.1 Chloroflexota bacterium | reverse complement strand
CCATATCGATGCGGGGCTGGCAAAGTTTGCATTTTCCCGGAATTCCCTTGTTCTCATTGAATACGCGGGCCTGGTACGGACAAGCGACAACGCAGTACTTGCAGCCCACGCACCGCTCCTCGTGAATGAGCACCAGACCATCCCGCCTTTTATAATTGGCCTGGGTCGGGCAGACGGACACGCAAGGCGGGTTATCGCAATGCATGCATTGCACCGTCAGGAATCGCTTCGTAACCGTAGGAAACTTGCCTTCCTCGGTGGCCTGCACCCTGACCCATACCTCTTCAGACTCCAGGTCGTTCTGCGCCTGGCAGGCCACCGTGCAGGCCCCACAACCTGCGCACTTGGTTAAATCAACTAACAGTCCATATCTTGGCATCTTATCCCACCTTACTTCCGTGTTGGCGGCGGTTGCTGGCCGCTTAGACAGCTCTCTTGACGTGCACGATGGTTTCCTCCATGGCCGCGCCTCCGGACATGGGCTCCACTCGGTCGATTATGAGGGCGCTGTCATTGGCTCCTTTGCCCCGCGAAAGCTTCTGAAGCTCGGCATCCCGCCCGTAACCGTGAGCCAGGAAAACAGCCTCAGGGTGAATGCCCTCGGTCACTTTGGCCTTGACTCGGATCTGACCGACGTCGGAATGCACCTCTACCTCATCACCGTCGCTAATCCCTAGCGTTGCTGCTCTCCGTTTATTGATCCAGAGCTCGTTCTCGGGACTCAAGTTGTGCAGGTAGCCGTTGTTCTGGGTGGTCGTGCCAGTGTGAGCGGCCTTCTTCCCGTGGAGCAAGCGGAAGGACTTGCCCGATTCCGGAGCCACCAGGGGCGGCTGCCAGTTGGGCAAAGGGTCGAACCCGGCCTCCTCGAAATCTTTGACGTAGATCTTGATCTTCCCGCTGGGGGTAGGAAAGCTCTTCACTCCGTATGAGACCGTGTCGGTCGCGCGCCAAACACCTTTCTTTCTCAATTCTTCCAGGCTCACCCCTGTGGGCTTGAGACTCGCCCTGATGACATCCTCCACGGTGAAGTCAAAGTATTGCCCCAGACCAACTCTCTTAGCCAGCTCGGGAATGATCTGGTGAGCCGGTTTCGTGTCGTAGAGAGGATCGACTATGGGCTCTCGCAGGGCTACTTCGGGATAGAATCTGTTGGAGACCACCAGAGGATCTGTACGCTCCAGGAAAGTAGACTCTGGCAAAACGTAGTGAGCCATCTCGGCCGTTTCGCTGCTTTGGACGTCGATCACCACCAATAATTCTAGCTTCTTCAGGGCCTCGGCAACCTTGGCCGTGTTGGGAAGAGATCGCATCGGGTTCAGATGGTTCACTACCAGCGCTTTGATGGGGTAGGGTTTCTGGGAAAGGATGATATCGGGCAGGGTCTGGATGATCCCATCCGATGGATCGGCCAGGGGGTAATCGGCCGCGCCAGCGCCGTCTACCCGAGAGGCCACCAGGGGCGGAGTGGTGGGAAAGGCAAAGTCCCCGATGGGAGAATCGACCGGCATCAACAGCCCGCCCTTGGCGCCGTAGCTTCCCACCAGGGCGTTGAGAACCAAAGCGGCCCTTGCGGTCTGGACACTATTGTCGTACATCGCGCCCCAGGCGGCGTGCCAGCTTGGATCGACGCCGCAAGCGGGCTTGGCCGCGGCGAACTCGCGCGCCAGGCGGACAATGGTTTCCGGTGCCACGTCGGCCCGGCTGGCCGCCCAACTGGGCGTCTTGTCTGCGAGAAAGCTTCTCAATTGTTCGAAGCCGATGGTGTTACTGGAGACGAAGGCGGCGTCGTAGAGGCTATCGGAGACGATCACGTTCATCATCGCCAGCAGGAGAGCCCCATCTCCACCCGGCCGAATAGGAACCCACTCGTGAGCCTGCGCCGCCGTGCTGGTCATGCGGGGATCCACGACGACGATATGCGCTCCTTTTTCCTTGGCCTCCATTAGGGCCTCGATGTCAGCAGTGAAAATGCTTTCGGCAAAGTTCCGGCCGAAAACCAGGATGTATTTGGAGTTCCGAAGATCGGAGATGGGAACAGCGCCAAGAGTGTGTTTGCACGCCAGCGTCCGAGAGCTATGGCCGGTGGTGGCGTCGGAGAAGACATTGGGTGAGCCCCAGGCGCGCATGAAATGGGCGTCCCAGCCATCGGTAAGCTCGGGGGACCGGCGCATCCACGCCAGCGATTCGGGACCATAGCGGTTCCGAATGCTGATTAGCTTGGCCGAAATGTCCTGGTAAGCTTGATCCCAGGATATGGGGTCAAGGCCGCCACGGGTCCCCAGGTGACGCATCGGCGATTTTAGCCTATCGGGATCGTAGAGAAGTTTAATGGCCGCGCTGCCTCGCGCACAGATTCGGCCCAGACTATGAGAATGGTAGAAATTGCCCTCCAGTTTCTGGACTCGCCCACCCTCGACGTAGGCGATCAGACCACAGCGGGCCGCGCACATCCCGCACACAGTGGGAAGTAGCTCGGGGCCTTGTTTCCCCGTCCTGGCCGCAGGCTGGATGGAAGTCGAGGCGGTCTTCTCTGACATCTTGCTTCCCGCCACGGCTACTCCGCCTCCGCCGGCCATCAAGAGGACCCCAGTCGCTCCCGCGATCTTTAGGAGGTTTCGTCTACTTACCTTCATCCGTTCCATTGGTTTCCCTCTCGAACCTTACTCTGAGCCACAGCTTGATCCGACAGCGCGGCCGTTCACGCTAGCGCCCTAAGGTGCGCAGCACCTTTTCCTCGTCCTCCTGGTCCTTCACCAGGCGCTCATACTCC
>JAMDCE010000064.1 GCA_023489135.1 Chloroflexota bacterium | reverse complement strand
TCCGCAACGGCGGTTTGATCGCCGTTTGCGGCGTAGCCATTGGCCGTGGTCTTCTTAAGACTCTGGCCTGACGGTTGCACCAGGTAGAGGCTCATAGCCCCGTCGGCGTCATCCCGGTATACCTGGGCGAAGGGGGCTGGAACAGCCGTACGAAGGTTGGCCGTCGAGCTCTTCGCGGCGTTCTTCGAGGAGCGAGCGGTGATGGTGGCCGAATTACTCGCGCCTACTCCTGCGGTGGTCGAAGCCTGCACCTTGACGGTAACCGTGACAATCGCCCCTTGCGCCATCGATCCGGTATCCACCACTCCGTTGCCGTTGGTATCAGTGAGAGGCGCAACGCCATCGGCGGCGAAGAACGAGACCGCCCAGGTTGAAGCGGCGCTCAGGTCGTAGGTGTCCGCCCCCAGGTCGCCGGTATTGCTGACCTGGACCTTAAACGGCTGGGCCGCACCGGCGGAAATGAAGTTTCCCTGATAGGCGGGAGAGACCTTCGCCCTGGCTGAGGCGGCCGGGCGAGTGAACGTCACGGCTTTGCCATTGCTCAAGCCGAGAGCACTGTAGAGATAGAGGAGGCCATCCGTTCCCGTATCATCCTCAATTCCTACGGTGGCGCTGGCCAGATCGCCCGACAAACTCTGGTATTGCAGGGCAATATTGCCATTTTCGTGCAGAACCACCTCGAAGGTCAGCGTATCCGACGGGCTTAACAAGGTGGATACGTCTCGCCATTCCACGACGAAGTACTTGCCGTAAGCATCAACTCCCTGCTTGGTGTAGACCTTGCCAGAGTTGAGCGTTCCAACGTCAAGATCATCCCAGAAGGGCGCGATGAAGTTGTTGGGAGACCAGGGATTTGGGATTGCCTGGTTCCAATAGTCCGTGGCGCCCTGGCCGAAGGTCATGAAGCCATTAGTGCCGGCGTAAAGTTGCGTGTAGTTGCGGCCGTAGAAATTAAAAGTGAAGCCAATGCCAAGAGGACTCGAATAGGCATCATCTCCGGTGAGACCACTATCGGTCGCCCCCATTACCCAACTTGCGGCAATGGCGTCGTTCCACCGGTAGCCAAAACTGTCCGGGCCACCGGTGGTCAGCGGCAGCACACTGCGGGTGGAAGAGCCAGGGGCACCTCCAGGCACTCCCATTTGGCTACCGAGGACGTGGTAAGAACGATCGAGCTTCTTGTGCTTGCCTACACCCGGTGGCAACGGGGGTTCCTGAGGGGAGTGTATTGGTGGTTGTAGTTCCTGGGCCGCCACCGGGGTAGCCTCAAACAGGGGCAAGAGCGGAACCAAGACCAAGATCATGACAAAAGTGAACGTGGTCAACGGTCGCGTCTTCAATGCGGTGCTCCCTGTTTCGGAGAGTCTCCTCGGGCTCGAATGGGCCGCGGCAAGTGGACTAGAGAATGAAAAGTCCGTAGTTTATCCAGCGAGGATAGCACACCTGTCAGCGGTCACACGGAGCACCCCTCGAGCGCCCTTTCCGATGTATTGCCTCGCCGCTCTGGAAGGCTACGAGAGGTCAAAAACCATCAGAAACCGCAGGAATCAGCTAGGAAAGACTTGACTTGCGCCGGATCACCTAGCGAATAAGGAGTAATAGCTATCTAGGCGGCTAGTATAGTGCCTATCCCCTGCTAGGTCAACCAAGATAAGGAAACGCAGCGCAACTGAAAACACCTGCTGGCCGTCGGGATAGGTCAGGACGCTCCCCTGTCCGGCGTCGTTGTAGCTGTGCTGGACAGGGGATTGACCGGGCGGGGTCACCGAAGTCATCCTCCCCACCGCATCGTAGGCATAGGTGGTGATCGGTCATGGCCGTCCGGTTGTCCACCGAGTTATAGGCGTACGACACCGGAAAATCCGGATAGGTGACCTGGGTCAGACGATTGGCTCCATCATAGGCCAGGTGAGTGACGGCACCGTTAGCGTCGGTGATGACCGTCATGTTGTCCACCGCATCAGACCCGTACTGAGTGGTGTACCTTGACGTATCTCCAACCTGACGCGAAGGAAACGATTGCTGGGATACCAGGTTGTTCAGGCGCGGTTAAGCGATCTGGTTGCTAGAGGGGCTCAGAAAGAGAGTGCGCGATACTCGACAAGCTTGGGCTGCCAGGGCACGAGGGTAAGGATGCTATGCCCGCGGACGCGCTACCATCGCCTATCCCCAGACCGGGATCTCCTGCTTTAGCACCTGACTCAGATGCTTGAGCTTCCCGTCCTCCAGCCAAACCACGCTATCGGCGATATCTTTGATGCGCTGATCGTGGCTGACGATCACCAGCGTCTTGGATTCCTCTTTGGCGACCCGGCGCAGAAGTTCCATCACCTCACGCCCGCGCTGGGAATCAAGATTCGCGGTGGGTTCGTCGGCCAGCACGAGGAGTGGCTCGTTGGCTAGGGCCCGGGCGATGGAGACACGCTGCATCTCACCCCCAGAAAGCTGCTGAGGACGGTAATGCAATCGCTGCGAAAGGCCAAACTGGTTCAGCAGGCTACGGGCCTTGTCTCTAGCGGCAGCACCAGACTTGCCAGCCAGATTTAGGACGATTTCCACGTTCTCCAGCGCCGTGAGCGCGGTCAGCAAGTTGAAGCATTGAAAGACGAATCCCACCTTATCCCGCCGCAACGCCGACAGTTGCCGGTCCGAAAGCTGAGAAATCTCAGCTCCGGCTACCTCGATCAGGCCAGAAGTAGGCCTTAGCAGGCCGCCGGCCATGGTCAAGAGGGTGGTCTTGCCGCTTCCAGAGGGTCCCATGATTAGCAGGATCTTGGTCTTGGTTCC
>JAMDCE010000666.1 GCA_023489135.1 Chloroflexota bacterium | reverse complement strand
GGTCATCACGTAGCCAGATCGTCTGGCCTCCTCCAGCGTTTTCTCAATGTACTGCTTCACTCCTGGGTAATTGGCCATGTACCGCTGGATGAAACTGTCTGCTTCCTTAGGGCTTAGGCCCGTGCCCTGCGAGAGACCAAAGCTGCTCATTCCATAGATGATGCCGAAATTCACAACCTTGGCGACGCGTCGCATCTCGGGCGTTACCTGGCCCAGGTCAACATCAAAGACCTCCGCCGCAGTGCTAGAGTGAACGTCCAAGTTCGCGTCGAAGGCGGCGAGCAACCGCTCGTCCAGGGTTATGTGGGCGAGAATGCGCAGTTCCACCTGCGAATAATCGGCCGCCATTAGACAAAGCGGATCGTCTGCTCTTGCAACGGGGTTGCTTCGGCCGGCGACGAAGGCGCGCCGGACCCCTCGGCCCATCTCCGTCCGGATGGGAATGTTCTGAAGGTTTGGCTCGCTAGACGATAGCCGGCCGGTGGTCGTCACGGTCTGGTTAAACGACGTATGCACTCGTCCAGTGCGAGGATTGACCAGCAAAGGCAGAGCGTCCACGTAAGTGGACTTCAGCTTCATCAGTTGGCGGTACTCGAGAATGGCGTCGGTGATGGGATGCACGCCCTTGAGATTCTCCAGCACCTTGAAGTTGGTTGAGTAGCCTGTTTGGGTGCGTTGCCGGCCTGGCAAACCCAATTCTTCAAAAAGAACGGTTGCCAACTGCTTGGGTGAGTTGATGTTGAACTCGTGCTTAGCCAGGAGATAGACTTCCTTCTCCAGATCGGCGACTTTCTGGTAAAGGCCTCGTGACATTTCCATCAGCGTCGCCGTATCCAGGGCGACCCCGCGCTCCTCCATCGCCGCTAGCACTGGCACCAGAGGCATCTCGATCTCCGTGAAGAGGCTCCAGAGGCCCATCTCCTTGAGCTCAGGCTCGAACAGGAGCATCAGCCGGTAGGTCATGTCGGCGTCGGCGCAGGCGTATGGAGCGGCTTCGGCAATGGGAACCTCGGCCATTGTCATCTGGTTCCGGCCCGTGCCGATGAGGTCGGTGATCGGTTTCATCTCGAGACCGAGCCGAGTGAAGGCCAGGTCTTTCAGGCCCACCGAGTTATCACCGATAAGATAGGCGGCGATGCAGGTGTCGAAGGACAAGCCTTTCAGCTCGATGCCGTTGCGACGAAGGATCATCATATCGTACTTGGCGTTGTGAGCGTACTTCGGGATGGATTCGTTTTCCATCACCGGCCTCAGAGCCTCGATGGCCGCGGCCAGAGGGATCTGAAGAAACTGCTCTTCAGCGCCTAGACTGAGCAGTGATGGCGCGTGACCGACCGGAACGTAGAACGCTTCGCCGGGCTTCGCCGACACGGAGATCCCCACTAGATCGGCCCGCGTGGGGTCTTTGCCCGTCGTTTCGACGTCGACGACGAAGCCGGTTGATCTCTCCAGATTAGCTACCAGGGCAGCCAACTGACCGGGTTCCGTTACCGTCTGGTAATCGCGATCCGCGCCGGTCATTTTCTCTGCTGGCTCCGGCTGTTCCCCTAAGAAAAGGGAAGGCTGGACCACCGCAGACTTCTCTGGTGGAGCGCTCCGGTTGACATCGTCGGGAAGCTTTGATAAGAGACTTCTGAACTCCAACTCCCGGAATAACTCGACGATCCGCTTCCGGTCATAAGCGGCGCGGCGGCAACTGGCCAGATCAAAGGTCACCGGGACGTCGGTTACAATGGAAGCCAGGTATTTGCTCTGCAGAGCCTGCTCCCGGTTTTCCGCCAGTAGGTCTCTCGCCCGCACCGGGGTGACCTCGTCCAGATGAGCATAGATGTCGTCCAGGCTGCCAAACCGGCGAATCAAATCCGTGGCCGTCTTTTTGCCTATGCCAGGTACGCCCGGAATGTTATCGGAGCTGTCGCCCACCAGGGCCTTGAAATCGGGTACGAATCTTGGGGCAAAGCCATAGCGCTCCTCGACGGCGGCCTCGTCGTAAACCCTGGGCTCAGAGAAGCTCTGGTGGCTGGGAGTCACGACCTTGACGTCGCTTTTCACCAACTGAAGGGCATCGCTATCGCCGGTGACGATGATGACCTCCATCCCGGCCTCTTGCGCTTTCTCCGCCAGGGCGCCGATGACATCGTCGGCCTCGTAGCCAGGCGCCTCGTAGATGGGAATATCCAGCGCCTCCACCACTTCGCGCACCCGATGGATCTGCTGGGAAAGCTCCTCCGGCATAGGGGGGCGATGAGCCTTGTAAGCCTCGAATTCCTCGTGGCGGAAGGTGCGGCCCACATCCAGGGCCACGACCACACACTCTGGCGCTTCCCGCTTCAACACGTTGAGGAGCATAGCGGTGAAGCCGAAGATAGCGTTGGTGATCTCGCCCTTGGAGGTAGAGAGAGTCCTGGGCACGGCGTGGAAGGCCCGGTAGATCAGGGCGTGGCCGTCGACGAGGACGAGTTTGGGCTTCTCTGACACTTTTTGAACTCCTGAAAAGTAGCGCACGTGCACATATTCTGTACACTTCGCGCAACGGTAAATATACCAAATGTGAGGGTTGTTTGCTAGGGTCGTGAGCCTTCCAGCCGGGAGGCTGGCGGGACCTCTAGGCTTAAGAGAATCGCCTGCCGTGGAATGGTAAGACGACTCTCAACGCCCCCTGGGGTGCGTTTCCGATCGTTGAAGTTGATCATCGTTAGATCGGGATGGGGGCAATGCCGCCGCAGGCGGCATTGCCCCCACCTCTAAAAAGAGAAAGAAGAAGGTGAAGTTGGCTCGCCAAAAGGCGA
>JAMDCE010000152.1 GCA_023489135.1 Chloroflexota bacterium | reverse complement strand
TTTCCTAAATTAGAGGGAGGCGTAGCAGCGCACGCACGTGCGCTGCTACGCCTCCCTTGAGAGCCCGTTTGAAACCTAGTCATCCAGAGACGAGCGGAAAGAGCGACCTGTGCCACCGGATGGACATTAGGCAGCTACTCTTTCTTAGCCTTGGCTTCCTCGGCGTCGGCGTGATCTATCAGCACCTGGCGGATATATTCGCCAAAAGACATCTCTGCCTTTTCGGCCAGAGCCGCTATTCGCAGAATCAGCTCGGCCTCGGCCTCCACCGACAGGGATTTGTAGACTTTTTCGTATATCTCGAGTCTGGCCACTGAAGTCCCCTCCCTCCTCTAGCGTCCCCCGGTGACTGACTTGGGGCGCAGAAGCCGTTTGAAGTAAAAATGGGCATTATACAGCGCGGCCACAGGGTTATGACCAGTGACCCGGTCCTTCGCCACCAAAGTCGTAACCGGAGCCTTGGAATATTTGGCGAAAAGCATGTCGTGGCCCACGCAAAGACCCATGATGATATTCATATCCGTGTTTTCTTCGTTCAGGACGAGGGCCTGGCCGATGGGATTACAGGCCGGCTCGAAGGTGTTCATCCGCACCTTCTCAGTCTCGGTGAGACCCAGGCTCAGCTTGTCCACACCGCCTTCTTTGCAGCAGGCGCTGACAACTTCGAATCCCCTGGCCTCGAGAATGCGGGTCAGCGTTTCGGATTCGACGAGCAAGCCCACACAGGTGGCTATGCCGATCTTCTTCCAATCCATCATCTGGGCCATAACGATGGTGTCTTCGACCCTGGTCCATTTCATATTGATTTCCGTCTCACCCGGAGGAGTGCGCGAGGCGAGACCCTCGACCCGGGAAGCGGCCTTATACAGTTCAGTATCGGGCCCTTCAAGGGTGATTCGTCGGGCTTCGGCAATGATATCGGCATAGTTCTTGGTGGGGCAGTTCTTGGGCCCCTGCAAAACCGTCTCAATGCTGCCACTCCAGCAACTGGTCTTACCTTTCTTGGCCCAATCCTTGCCGCATTGGGCGCAGGTCGGAGAAAGTCTGGCTTCTGACGAATCAGAGTTATCCACCTCTGGCACAGCAAGCCTCCTTACTTAGGTGGTTCTATTGTCGGGATAACGAAGATTATATCATAGATGTCACCAATAGGCGGGTCTGGGATCGGGGCTTAGGTCTAGTCGAAGTGCACCCGCAGAGGGGAATAGGGGTTATGGGATAAGGGTTAGGGGTAGGGGTGAAAAGTACTTAGGCGCTTAACCGCTGCCCCTAACCTGTAGCCCCTAACCGGTAATCCTCTCTGGCGCATTTTCCCGGCGCTAACCTCTTGACTTATGAGCGGGTCGCGTATATAATGTTTGTACCGGTCGTTCGGTACAGTATTCGGAGTGAAGCGCTCGATGCCAAACCGAACTCCACCATTAGGTTGCTCGCCCGGTTACTCACCTCGCCTCGCCCACCGGCTGCACGACTTGCATCGAAAATCGTCAGGAGGACCTTGTTGTCGCGTAAGAAGAACATTACTGACGTCGCGGCTAATCTGTTCGCCTCACGCGGGTACCACGCCACCAGCATCCAGGACCTGTCCGAGGAATTGGGTCTTGGAAAGGGAAGCCTATATTACCATATTGGCAGCAAGGACGAGTTGCTGTTCTGGGTCCACGAGCAGTTCATCAATCCCCTGCTTAAAGAAACGGAAGAGATACTGGCTCGTGGCCTGCCGCCCGCAGAGACGCTTCGGGCCATCAGTCACAACCTGATGCGGGTCATCACCGAGTATCTGCCATTTGTGACCGTGTTTTATCAAGATCACCGCGCTCTCTCGGATGGGCGGAGGGAGCAGATCTTGGAGAAGCAGGACTCGTTCGAGCGAATAATTGATAGCGTTCTCCAGCGCGGCATCGACGAAGGGACGTTTCTTGCGCTTGATGTACCGGTCACACGTCTGGCCTTCCTGGGAATGCATAACCACGCTTACCACTGGCTTCATCCAGACGGCCGGGTGAAGCCCGAAGAGATCGCGGACATCTTCTGTGCTCTCTTCTTACAGGGCATCGAGAAGCGTTGAGCCACGGTTGACCACGACCTTTGTCGATCAGCGGCAGTTGTCTTCCGGCCGGCATAGACGGTCGGACGGGTAACTAGATAGTAGGCTGGCAATGGCGCCAACTCGAAGCGACCTCGGATCCTTCGAGCGGTGAATGGTCTTAGGCGACCATCTCTCCTTCCATCTACACCCCAGTTGAGATTTCGCGGTTACTTGAATAGTCTAGAACGTAGTTCGGCGTGGAGGGAAACTGCGGGAGGGTACCATGAGACCTGCCCCTACCATCTCTCTCGCCAATTACGGTGTATCTCTGGGCAATTGGTAGAAGTAGGGCGGGCCCTCTGCCCGCCGAAACCGTCCCGTGAGCTGGCGGGCAACAGGCCCGCCCTACAACTACGCGACTAAGGAGGTCGGGAGTGGAAGGACAGATGACGCCGGCGGGTTCAAAACAGTTCAGCTATGGAGACGAGAGGGCAAGCTTTTGTCTAGACGTTCCTGAATACTTTAACTTTGCCAGGGATGTTGTGGGCAGATGGGCTGAAGATCCCGCCAAGCGGGCGATGCTTTGGGTCGATGAGCACGGAGCGAAAAGAGACCTCACGTTTCGACACTTTGCCGATCAGTCCTCCAAACTAGCTGATGGGTTGAGGGCGCTGGGGATAAAGAGAGGCGATTCAGTGCTGGTAATCATCCCTCCCGTTCCGGAGTGGTGGGAGACCTTTATGGCGTTGATGGATTGGAAGAAGATC
>JAMDCE010000651.1:325-2797 GCA_023489135.1 Chloroflexota bacterium | reverse complement strand
TTCACCTTCCACGGATCAGTTAGGTCCGACCAACTTGAACGATCTGCTGTTTCTGCAGGGAATGTACGATCACGGAGCCAGGAGTTACTTCGACATCGGCAGCGTCATGGTGTACGGCCTCGGGTCTGGGCCCAACGACAGGCGAATCGACTTCGACCGGATCAACTTCTCCCGGACCGCCATGATCCATGAGGTGATGGCCAAGAACGGAGACGGCAGCAAGCCCGTCTGGGCCAGTGAGTATGGCTGGATCTCCCTGCCCACCGGGTGGACAGGAGAGCCATCCATCTGGGGTGATTCCATCTCCGAAGACAAGCAGGCCCAGTACCTGGTGGAAGGCTATGAGCGCGCCCAAAAAGAATGGCCGTGGATGGGCGCAATGTTTGTCTGGACCTTCCGCTGGGTTGAATCCCCGGCGACCACTGGACGTGATCCGACACCCTATTTCGCCATAACCAATTACGACTTCACGCCGCGACCGGCATATGAAGCTCTTCGCCAATACAGCCGCCGCTTCCCGGAGGCCCATCCCGGTTACAGCCCTCCGGAAAGTGAGGTCGTCTCCTATTCAGGTCTATGGTCCACTGAGGGCCGCCCGGGCGGCAACTACTTGGTAGCCAGGGGTCCAGGGAGTTCCGTGACCCTGAAATTCAGCGGCACTCAGATCGACTCGGTAGTTGAAAAGGGAACAGGGGCGGGGCGCCTACTGGTAGAGGTGGACGGAAAACCGGCCAATCAACTGACCCGTGACAACGAAGGCCGGACCTACCTCGATCTGGGGAACTTGGCTACAGGTGGAGACAGAATCACCCTGGCCAAAGACCTCACCGATAGCGAGCATAGTCTTAGACTTCTGGTCGAAGGCCAGGATTCACGACCTGGAATCGGCGGTTTTTACGTGATCAGGCAGCCCAGCTTCGGCTGGGTGTTTCCTTTGATATATCTGATCAGTGGCCTGGGAATTCTGGCGCTGGCAGTGCGCGCTCAATCGTTAGTATTCGCTCTGGCGGCCTATGAGCGCTCCAACAAGGCCCGGCCTGGCGATAGAAAGAAGGCTTCCAGCGAACTGGTCGCCTTCCCCTGGGGGCAGAGAATCACCTCGCAAAATCAGACCGGCCTTGTTCTCCTGCTTCTTGGTCTCAGCCTGGCCTCTTACTATTTCATCGAGAGACCGTACCTTGCCCTGCCGGCCCTGGGAGTCTTCGGCGTTCTGGCGATCCTTCGCCCCGATCTGGCGATGGTCTTAGCAATTTTCGCCATCCCCTTCACTTTTCACCCGAAGCATATCGGCAATTCAGAGTTTTCCCTGGCTGAATCGATCGTTCTGGTCATGACGGTAGCGTGGATGGTGCGCTGGCTAATCAAGCTGTTCGGGGAAAGATCAACCGGCTTGTCGCTTGGCTCAATCTCGAAGCTGCGCCAGCGAATCGTGTCTGCGCTCTTGAGGCCCTTTGTCCTGCCCATAATCCTCTTCGCCGTGGTGGCCGCCATATCACTGCTGGTCCCTGATCGAGCGCAGCTCAAGTATAGCGTCCGCGAGTACCGAACAGTCATCTTGGAGCCGATTCTCTTTTACTTCCTTATGCTTGGCGCGGTCAAGACGGAACGACAGCTCTGGCGGTCAGTAGACATCCTCCTAATCGTCGGTTTTCTCGTTTCCGCGCTGGCGGTCTGGCAGTACTTCTTCACCGGAACTACCATCGCGGCCCAAGGAGTGAGCCGCGCCGTATCTCTTTACCAGCACCCTAACAACGTCGGCCTCTTTCTCGGTCGCGTGACCGCGTTTGGTCTCTGCCTCTCCCTCTTCCTGCCCACGGGTGGGCGCCGCTACGGCTACGCCGCGTTGACCGTCCTTGCCTTACCAGGGCTGGCTCTGTCCTTCTCCAGAGGGGCCTGGTTTGGCGTAGTGGGGGCCGTTATCGTTGTCGCCATCGTCACTCGCAGTTGGAGAATTGTCATCCCCGCCGCGGCTGTGATCGGCGCGGGCCTCGCGTACGTCCCCTTCGCCAAGGTGGAAAGGCTCAGTTCTCTTCTCACTCTGGAGAGCGGAAGCAGCTCCACCCGTCTTCTGGTGTGGGGATCGGCGATCCAGATGATCAAGGATCACCCGATCTTCGGGGTGGGGCTGGACCAGTTCCTTTACCAGTACACCTCTAAGTACGTCCAACCCGAGGCCTGGAGTGAGCGTTTCACCTCCCATCCTCATAATATTCTCTTGGATTACTGGACTAGATTGGGTATAATGGGTCTGCTGTCCGGCGTCTGGCTGCTCGTAAGCTTCTTTCGGTTGTCACTTTCGCTGCACCGGCGTCTTACAGAGCCAACGCTGCGGGCTTTGACCCTGAGTGCAATGGCGACCATCACCGTTTTCGTCCTGCACGGGCTCGTCGACAACTCGTATTTCCTGCCGGACCTGGCCATGCTCTTCTGGTTCTGCTTCGCCACCATATCGCCACTGGACCGGCTGGCAAA
>JAMDCE010000651.1:0-315 GCA_023489135.1 Chloroflexota bacterium | reverse complement strand
TCTTTCCAGCCCACGCTCTCCACTCGCGCAAGCCAGCAGGTAAGAAAGGAGTTACCTTGAGGATAATAGTTACAGGAGGGGCCGGCTTCATCGGCTCACACCTCTGTGATTCCCTCATTGCGGAGGGTCACAACGTAACAGCGGTTGACAATTTCCTCACTGGGAGCCACGACAACGTCTCGCATCTGCTAGAGAACCCCCTCTTTCGAGTGCTGGAGCACGACGTAACCAGGCCACTAAATTTGCCGTCGGACGCCATCTTTCACCTGGCCAGTCCAGCCAGCCCGGAAGACTACCGTGCTTATCCTATCGAAA
>JAMDCE010000043.1 GCA_023489135.1 Chloroflexota bacterium | reverse complement strand
CCGCTTGCTGCATTGACTCATCATCTCCCACCTTCTCCAACCACCAGGGGATACAACTGCCCAGTGGCCGGTAAGATTCTCTGATGAGGCAACGAATCACGCAAAGTAAGGTTTTTGATGAGTCAATTCGGGTACTTCACATTCGAGAACCGCTGCTATATAATGGGTGAGTCGAGGGAATCAGACCATCGAAATGCCCGGCTAATCAAGATCCACTCCACCACCAAGTTCCCCAATAAGAGCCTATCCAATAACCGTCGGATGGGCACTAAACTGTAACTAAAGCTCGGCGACCATCGTTAATACTAAAATACTAACGATGGTGCCGGTGCTCGCGCCTTCAACGCGGCTCGCCAGATAAACAGCCTGCCCCGGGGACTTGCTAAAGGGTGTTGTTGCGGGGGCGTTCGATTGAACGCCCTACGACGCCACGACAACGCCCTCGCAAGCTTCTCCGGCCAGCGTACACAGCGGGCTGCTCTGGTGTGCTTGGTGCCAGCACCGGCGGCCAATGGTGCCTGGTTTGAGAAGCTGTGGAAAGGGGTGTCCAGCGTGAGATTTCCGGTGAGGGCTGTGTGTGTCGTGCTAGTTATGGCGGTTGCCGCGGCGATAGTCACGTGGAAGGATGTGCCGCGGGCGGAAGCGGAGCCGAGCGGATTCGCCGCGGTATCGGGCGCAAGCCTGGTGGATACGAACGGCAAGCCTTCTTTTATGGTGGGCACGAACTACGAGGGCTTCCCGGACCGTTCGTGGAAGCTGTGGGAGGATGGCCTGTTCGACGCGGGCCTGATCGACCGGGACATGGCTAAGGCGAAGCGGGCCGGGGTGCGGGTGCTGCGCCTATTCGTCCAGAGACCCCTGGTAGCCGACATAGCTGCCGGCAAGTGGGGCAAACTGGATACGGTGGTCAACCTGGCGCGGAACAACGGTCTGCTCCTATCGATCACCTTCTTCGATTATGCTGAGATCGAGCTGGCCAAGGTGGCGCAAACCGACCGTCTCATCGCCCAGCGGTACGCCAAAGAGCCGGCGATCTTTAGCTATGGAATCAAGAACGAGCCCCATTACCAGGACGTCGCCGCGGCGAAGTATCCGGCGGGCGTCACCGTGCCTCTGATGAGCGACGTCTTGATCAAGCAGTACGGCGAGCGGGCTTCGGAACCGGCCGTGGCCGCCTGGCGTCAGACCGACGAAGGAAAGGCACAGATTCCCTCGCGGTTCTCCTCCAAAGAGGCTTACCTCTACATCAACAACTATCGCATCTACCGCGAGTTCCTGGACGCCGCGGGCAAATGGGTGAAGGATCGCAACTACGACCTCTCCACGCTGGATTACCTGGATTCCCCCGATTCGGCCCGCTGGGCTCCCTTGCTGCAGGCCATGGACGGCACCCTGGGCACCTGGATAGCGGTGCAAAGGGACGCCATACGCGGCGTCGATTCCGGCCACCTGATCACGGTCGGCTACAGCGATATGATTCTGGCCAAGATGGGCTCCAACAAGGTGCTGGATTACCAGGCGATCCATCGCTATCCGGGCGGCTCACTCCGGGAGCTGGGCCTCTTCTTCGACGTGATGCGCAACCTGAAGACCACCCACGCCGGCAAGCCGGTTGTCCTCGAGGAATTCGGCTACTCGAACGCGGGGCTATCGAGCGCCGCCTCCTCGATTTACGAGACCGCCCTGTACCTGTTCCTCTGGAAAGAGGGCTTCGCCGGCGGTCTCAAGTGGATGCTCAACGACCTGGCTTCGGGATGGGACGCCCAGCAAATGAACTTCGGGATGTACACGCCCGACGAAAAGGCCAAGCCGGTGGTCTCGGCTATGAACGCCCTGGCCACCTACTTCAGAAGCCCCAGCGCGCCGGGCGACCTCCGGCTAGACGCCGACCCCGACTCGGGCGTCCGCTACGCCTACTCGGCTCCCGACGCGCTGTTCGTGGCCGGCAAGTCGTTCGGCGACAGTCGACTGCGCTACCAGTCGGACGGCCCGGCCCAGGTGTTCCTGAGCTGGAAGTCCTCTTCGACCGTGCTGGTCCAGTCAACCGCGAACATGCCCGTGCAGGTGAATCCCTCGGCGGTGTTGGGAGACGGCTCGGTGGGAGACGGGTTCACCCTGGAGCGGGTTGACGGCGAAGTCAGGACCCCGCAGCAAATGAGCGTTTCGGCCGGGTGGGGAAGCTTCTCGGTCGTGGCAGGCCGCCAGTACGCGCTGAGGCTGCCGCCGCGGGCGGTGGACGCCAAGATTCAGATCGTGTGGCCCATCGGGAACAAACCCGTCTCTCAGGCCACCACGGCCAACATCGGCGCCTACCTGTTCGGGCGCGGCGGCACCAAGTCGATCTGCGCGGACCCGAGCCTCAAGGTGGAACTATGGCGGGCCCTGAATAACGACGTTGAGGACCTGGTGGGTACCGGACAGATGGTGCTCAAGGACACGGGGAGCGGATCAGTTCCTTCCTGGCAGTTCAACGACGTGGACGTCAGCGCGGCCAAAGACCCGATGAACAAGTATTACTTCAGTTTGAACGTGCCCGGAATGCCCTTGACCAGCAGCAACACCTGGAGCCACGGCGCGGATGCCAGAACCTATTTCCCCCGGCAGGACGTGCCGGCGGGAGTAAAGACCTCCCCGCCGGCCCAGGTCGACGCCAAGGTAGAGATCGTCTGGCCCCTGGGCAACGCCCCGGTCAGCAAAGCCACCCGGGCCAACGTGGGGGCACTCTTATTCGAGAAGGGCACCCTGCAATCGGTCCCGCCGACCTGGAATCCGGTGGTCAGGCTCTGGCGTTCGGTGAACAACAATCCGGCAGAATTCGTCGCCACCGGGCGGGTGGAGACGAAGACGGCCGGCGGCGCCACCCACCCCGTCTGGAACTTCGACAACGTGGACGTCGGCGCGGCGACCGACCCCAACAACAAGCTCTACTTCCGCCTGACCGTGGACGGCGTCCCCAGCCGCAGCAACATCTGGAGCCACGCCGTGGACGCCCGAACCTACTTCCCCAAGCAGGACAGCCCCGTGCCGCCGGATGGGTGTTAGGAGTGATGCTCACAATCTAGAATACTACGACCATCCCAGCAACCTGCTTGACAATGGTCAAAGTTGCTGATATATTAGCTTACTGTAAATGGATTATCCACTTACTATAAGCGATTGATACTATATCTGGTATCATCCCGTAGCCTGGTCGCAGGGACGAATGTGTTTACGCCAAACATCTCTGACAATCGGTCAATAGCTTACTATCTCGAAGAGATCGAACGACTTAGGTTCCGCATTGAGAGAATGCTTATAATGCCCAAGCACGAGCAATGGCTCAGGCGAGAAGCTTTTGTTCGCACCGTCTACTCGTCAACGATGATAGAGAATGCCGACATCACCGAAAAGGAGCTTGAGGAAACTGCGAGACCGTCTCCGGTGGCTACGGTGTCGAAAGAAAGGCCAGACGTTGCCAATTACGCCCAGGCGCTTGAATTCGTCGATTTTATCAGTCAATCAGCGGACGTTCCCCTCACCGAAAGTCTGATTCGACAGCTTCACTGGTTCTTGATGAAGGGAATCAATGAGCGCAGGGTTGTACCTGGCCATTACAGAACCGAACCCAACTGGATAGAAGATCAAGGGATAAAGGTGTTCGAGCCGCCATCACACATCGATGTACCAACGCTAATGGCTCAATTCTCAGACTGGCTCGGCAGGGAGGATTCCTTGAACCCCATCCTGAGAGCGGGAGTTGCTCACGCTCATCTCTTCGGCATCCATCCGTTCCTTGATGGCAATGGCCGAACCGCCAGGTTGCTGGCAATTCACCTGTTGCAACGAAGCGGCTACGGTTTCCGCAATCTTCTCTCGCTGGATGCGTACTACCAGCGGAATAGGGATGGTTACCTTCAGGCACTGCGAGACTCACTGGGCAGCCGTTTTTCCGCCGGCTACGACTGCACCAAGTGGTTAGAATTCTTCACACTTTCGGTCGTCCTTCAGGCCAGAAGCCTTGAAGAACGATTGACGGATTGGAGGATGATGGTTGACCGCATTCATGAGCGTCTCAGAACCCGTGGGCTTAGTGAGCGACAGATAGATGGATTGATCTACGCCTCCCACTGTGGCTCCATCACCCGTAAGGACTACATTGAAATAACCGGTGTTTCTCCGCTCACGGCAACCCGCGACCTGGCAGACCTGGCTACAATGAAGCTACTGGCGCCTAAGGGAGCCGGAAGGAACAGGGTTTACGCATACACTGGCCCTAGAGAAGCGAAGGGTGACAAAGCGGAGCAAAGCGCCTTGCTATAACTATGCGGGCATTCAAAGTGCTAGCAGACGCACTTAGTCCCGATTCTCGGGCGAATCCGAGCTTCTCTTCCTAATCCCCTCCAATACGCGCTCCCTGGTCGCCGGGAGGTCGGTGACGCCGACGGCGTTGTAGATGGCGTTGATGATGGCCGGGGTGACGGGCACGGTGGCTACCTCGCCGATGCCTTTGGCTCCCAGGGGACCGTTGGGCTCGGGGTCCTCCACGATGATGCGCTCTACCTCGGGCGCGTCTCGGATGGTGGGGATGCGACGTGTCCCCAGTGATGACCTTGATGCGGTCGTAGCTCACGCCGATCACGCCGGCGGCGATCTGGGCCATGGCGGTGCGGTTGCCCTGGCCCAGATCTATCGTGGAGACCCCGAGCAGAACGTCGCCTTCCCTGGTGAGCTCAAGGTGGGCGCTGGCATTGTCGACGATCCCCTTCCCGGCCCCCACGCTCTTGAAGCCGGCCGCCACTCCAATGCCTATCTTCTTGTCACTCTTCAGCGGCGGCATCTTCTCCAGGGCAGACCTGGCTTCGCGTAGCACCTGCTTGATGGGAACGCAGGCCCGCAGGAGCTCGCCGCTCATGGTCGAGCTGCCCACCTCCAGGGCATTCTTGAGGCGCAGCTCGAAGGGATCCATGCCCAGGCGCTCGGCCAGCATATCCATACACGACTCGATGGCAAAGGCGGCCTGGTTGATGCCAAAGCCGCGGAGGGCCGCCCCGTTGGCGTTGTTGGTATACATAGCCCAGCCCTCGATGCGGGCGTTGGGCACCACGTATGGACCGCAGGAGAACGAGCAGGCCTGGTCGATCACGATGGGGCTCTGCTCCGCGTACGGCCCGGCATCGGAGAGGAGACGGGCGTCCACGCCGGTGAGGGTGCCGTCCTTCCTGGCACCCACCTTGTAGTGCATATAGTAAGCGTGACGCTTGTCCGAGATGCGCAGGGACTCGGGTCGCGTGAGGGCTATCTTGCAGGGGCGGCCGGTGCGCAAGGCGCCCAGTGCCACCCAGATCTGGGTGGTGATCAAGCTCCACATGTTAAGCTGGCCGCCGAGAGGGGTGCAGACCAAGCGGACCCGATCCTAGGGCAGAGCCAGCGAGGCGGCGATCAGGGTGCGGTTTTCGAAAGGCATCTGGGTGGGGCAGTAAACGGTCACCATCGGTTCCAACTTGTTCGATGCCTGGACGGGTTGCGCCCTCACCCGGCCTTCGGCCGACCTCTCCCAGAGGGAGAGGTCGCCAACTCCCTCTCCCCTTCGGGGAGAGGGCTGGGGTGAGGGGCGACCTCCGACCTCAGGGGACCAAGTTTCCGCACCATCCTCCCGATTTGCATACACGCCCTAGGGTGAGGGCGCGCCCCACGTGCCGTGACACTGGCTGGAGCAGAGGTCGTCGTCGCCCAGGAGAAAGCGGACGGTACGGCTAGCCCGGCCTCCGGCTCCAGGTAGGCGTGCTCGACGAACGGGGTCGTGAAATCGGCCTCCACGACCACATCCGCCTGGCGAAGGGCCTGCTCCATTTCCCCTATCTCGCGCATCAGGTGGCGGCAGGAGTTCCCTTCCGGGTGAAGCCGGGGGGCATCTTCTTCCAGCACCCTCTGGGGGCTATCCACTACCCCCAACTCGCGATACTGTACCCGGACGGCGGCCACGGCTATCTCCGCCGCCTCGATGATCTTGGGATAGCCGCCGCAGCGGCAGAGGTTCAGGCGCAGGGCCTCCTTGATCCGGCTCACCGAGGGATCGGGATCGCGCTCCAGAAGGGCAACGCCGGAGATAACCAAGCCCGGAATGCAGAAGCCGCATTGGATCGCCCCGCGATCGATAAGGGCTTTCTGGAAGGGATGGAGGGCGCCCCGCGACGAAATGCCTTCGATGGTCTGCACCCTCTTTCCTTCGAGGGTTCCCACCTTGACCAGACAGCTGCGAGTGGGCTGGCCTTCCACCAGGACCATGCACTAGCCGCATTGGCCCTCGCTGCAGCCGTCCTTGGTGCCCGTGAGGTGCAGGTGGTCGCGCAGAAAGCGAAGCAGGCTCAGCGTGGGGGGGCACGCTGGCGGATACGGCGTCGCCGTTCACTTGGAGGTCCACCGAGGTTTTTCCCGTGGCGACCAGCTTAACATGTGGAGCTTGATATCAGGCTTTGTATAACACGCCTTTGGCTATTTATCAATCAGTTGGTCGTCCGCACGACGCTCTGTCTGGACTGGCCCGGCGCCTCGTGCATGACCAGGGCACCTGTTCGGCATTGGTGCCGCGCCACCCCGCCCTGGGAAAGGGAATTCTTGGGGGACACTAGCTAGGGAAAGGACCCGGAGCGGGCAGGCATCCACGCAAACCGGCTGCTTTCCAGCCTGCAATCGGTCAAGGCACAAGTCACACAGCTGCATTCTAGGATTGGCCTCGGGGCCGAACTGCGGGGCACCGTAGGGACAGACGGCGTAGCACATCTTGCCGCAGGCGGAAGCGCCGATGCAGGCGTCCCGGTCGACCACGACGACGCCGTCCGAGGGCCGCTGGTGGATGGCCCCCGCGGGGCAGGCGGGCACGCACGCAGCATTGACGCAATGGTTGCAGGAAACGGAGTCGTGGATCACGGAGACGTTGGGATAGGTTCCTCGCTCGATGGAGGTTACGCGCCGCAGATTGACCGGTCCGGCGGGAATGTCCTTCCAGTCCTTGCAGGCGACGGCGCAGGTATGGCAGCCGGTGCAAAGGGCTCGTTCGTGATGGAATTGCCGGTGAGTGTCGTTCATTTCACCATCCTCATTTATAGCACGCCACACCTGGAAATCTGCACCAGACACGAGTGCAGAGTCGCGCCCTCGCCAATCGGGGTTGCAGCGTCTCTGGTCAGCACGTTGGCGCTGCCGCCCTGGTCGATGCCCCACGCATCGGGATTGTAGGGGGCTCCCTCGGATATGCTGACCACGCCGGGCATTATCCTTTCCGTCACTTTGGCCGGGAGGCGGGTCTCTCCGCGATCGTTGAAGACCTTGACTCGGTCTCCCGGCGCGATCCCCCGCGCGGCCGCGTCGACGGGGTTGATCCATAGGGAGTGGACGTCGATCTCTTCCAGCCAGGGCAGGCCGGCGTAGGTGGAATGAGCCCGCCGTTTGGACTGGGGGGTGATTAGCTGCAGCGGGAATCTGGCCGACAGCGGGTCGTTGGGACCTTCCCAGGGCTCTACGTACCGGGGTATGGGCGGGATCACGTCGGGCCGGTTCATGTCGGCCAGCCGCTGAGAGTAGATCTCGATCTTACCCGAAGGGGTCGCGAAGGGATGGTTCTCGGGATCGGCGATCTGCTCCTGAAAGTAGACGACCGGCTCGGGTTGGCGAAACCGGTGAATCCCCTTCCGGCGGAACTCCCGGTAGTCCTCTATCTCGCCGTCCTGTACGAAGCCCTCGAGCCACTGCTCCTCGGTCTTATCATTAAACCCTTCCAGGCCCAACCGCTTGGCCAGCTCGGTGAAGATCTCCAGGTCGGACTTGCACTCGTACATCGGCTCGACGACCTTGTTCATGTACAGGGCGTACTCTCGGGCCAGGGTGATATCGCAGCGCTCGAGCCACGTGGTCACCGGCAAGACGACGTCCGCGAAGCGGGCCGTGGCGGTCATAAACTGCTCGTGCACCACCAAAAAATCGAGCTTTCTCAGGGCGGCGATCATCTTATTGACGTTGGCGCACTGGTTGAGGGGATTGCGGCCGACGACGTAGAGCATCTTGACGTCGGCCGGCCAACCCTCGGCCCGGCCCTTCAGAACACCCTCGGCCCAGTTGTTCACCGAGAGCGAGACCCCCAGGGGGTTCGCAGGCACCGGGATGTGTCCCACGAAGTCGGGGGCCGGGAAAACGGTGCTGTGATGGCCGCCGGGGTGGCCGCCGCTGAGGCCCACGTTGCCGGTCATGCAGGCCAGGGTGATGCTGGCTCGAATGGACTGCTCGCCGCAGGCCGTCCGCTGCATGCCACCGCCTGGAACGAGCGCCGCGGGCCTGGTGGTGGCGTACTCGCGGGCCAGTGCGGCTGTCCTTTCGGCCGGGACGCCGGTGATGTCCTCGGCCCAGGCCGGGGTCTTGGGGATTCCATCGGTCCGGCCCAGCACGTAGTCCGCGAAGGCGTCGAAGCCCAGGGTATAGCGGTCGAGGAACTGCCGGTCGTGGAGGTTTTCCTGGATCATAACGTAGGCCATGGCGATCAACATGGCCGCGTCCGTGGCCGGGCGGATGGGTATCCACTGGTCGGCAAAGGCGGCGGCGGTGTCGGTCAGCCGGGGGTCGACGCACACGATGCGGATGCCCTTTCGCTTGGCCTGGGCCAGGTAGTGGCAGGCGTTAGTTCCCTCGATGGTCTCGGCCCGGTTGGAGGACCAGAGGATGATCAGGCGGGAATTGACCAGGTCCGCGGGGTGATTGCCGGCATTGACGGAGCCGTAGGTGTAATGGTTGGCGGCATTAGCCGCTCCGTAGGACTGGCTTCCCCTTCGAGCCAGGCACCCTCCCGACATGTTGAAGAAACGATTGAGCGCCCCGCCGGCGGTGCTGTGAAGCTGGCTGATATTCCCCGGGCCATCGAGGCAGAAGATGGCCTCTGAGCCCCACCGGCTCCGCAGGCGCTGCACTTCGCCCGCGACGGTATCCAGCGCTTCGTCCCAGGAGATGCGGGTAAACGCGCCTTTTCCCCGCTCGCCGGTGCGCTTGAGGGGATACTTCAAACGATCCGGGGAGTAGAGCCGCTGGCGATAGGCCCGACCCCGCAGGCAGGCCCGGAGCTGAGGCTCGGGTCCGTCGTCGGTAGTTATGTTGACCACCACGCCATCCCTCACGTGCGCCTTCAGGATGCAGCGTCCCCCGCAATCGTGAACGCAGGCGGTGGTGATGACCTGGGTGCCGGTGGATTGAGCACTTGGTTGGTCGTTCATCTGAGATACCTCGATCTGGGCAAAGTGCAAGAATGGCGCTTGGGATAGCTTGCTCGCAATCTTGAGGCCGGCAAGTTCATCGTCGCTCACCCCAGCTCCCCGAAGGGGCGAGGGAGTTGGCTACCCTCGCCCAAGCAGAGGTGCTCAGTGGCACAGGTCCTACTTTGTTGATTTCCAGGAGCCCATTGTAGACGATGTCCCTGCCTTTGGCAATGGGCCGGTGCTAGGGCGACCAGGAGTTGCTCCGTGACGTCCGGCTTAAATAGAGCGTGGCTCTCACGGTCAACGGCTGGGAGCTACTGTATCACCCTGTATTCGGAAAGCACTACTCGAGCTTGAGAGAGCAAGTGCGCAAGCTGAAGAGAGAGCTTCCCCCGCAGGAGTATGTCGAGCACCCGGTCGTCAGGCTTACCGCTGCCGTTTATCGACTGGTAACCGACATCGTTCCATCCGATCCAGACGCTCGCGAGTTCCTGCTTAGAGGTGAGCTGGCGAAGTTTCGCAGAGCCAAAGGGCACGGCCTCCCGCCACGCTACCGCCTTTTCTGGGTGTTCTCCAGCCGCGCCAGGGTCATCATTTTTCTGTATCCTAACGACCCGGCCACCCTCCGCAAGGCGGGAGCCAAGAATGACCCCTACGCGGTCTTTAGACGCCTGGTTGCGAGAGGCGAGATCGGTCCGGACTTCGAATCTAATTTCTAAGACCGGGAACGGGAGCGAGAACGCCAGAAGGATTCGCGGTAGGTTCGGGATCGGGCCGGGTGTGCAAGGATCCTCCTATTGCCTTTTTTCCTCCCAGCGACTATACATGACTTACTCTCGATGACCCCTGGCTGGAGGCTGTGGTGAACGAAATTGCGGCTCGTGCTTTGCGCACGCTTTCGATACTTGCCCTGCTGGTGACTGCGCTGGGCTTGCCCGCCCATTCCGCCGCCGCGGGACCGCTCAACCACTACGATATGGCGGTCAACCTGGATTACGACCGGGGGACGGTCGGCGCCGTCGAGACGGTTACCTACCATAACAACTCGGCGAAGCAGCTTGGCTCGATCGTCTTCAACGTCACGCCGGCCAACTACAATGCCTTTACCCTCGAGCAGGCCCTGGCGGGTGGAGTGAAGGTGGCGCCGACTCTGAACGGCGTGGTGCTGGAGGTTCCGCTGGCTTCGCCTCTCGCGCCGGGCGCTTCCGTGGATATTCGCCTGACCTTCGACCTCACGATTCCATCGCCGGGTAACATGCGCTTCGGCCGCGCCGGAGGCATCACCGCTCTGGGCAACTGGTATCCGGTGCTCTCGCGCCTCGACCCGCGCACGGGCGACTGGGACCGGCATAAGTACACCGACGTGGGCGACGCCTTCCTGACCGAGGTGGCCGACTACGATCTCATCCTTACCCTCAACAGACCGGTGAGTTTCGGCCATACCGGCTCGGCCGAGGAGGTGGGCAACAACGTGTGGAAGATCAGCGCGCCGAGGGTGCGCGATTTCGCCATCGCGTTGTCGGATCGCTACGTCGCGAAACAGACCACGGTGGGCAATGCCACGATCACCGCCCTCTACCTGCCGGAGCACGCCCAGGGAGGGCGGACTTACCTCCAGGGGGCGGCGGAAGCCATCAAGTGGATCAACGGCGCGGTGGGAACCTATCCCTATCCCAACCTGTTCGTGGTCGAGACCACCAGCAACGATCCGGCGTGGGTGGGCCAGGAGTATCCGGGCATCGTGTTCATCAGCAGCCTGAACACGGCGGCCGGCGGGGATGTCACGTCCTATCTCGGATACCTGGTGATACACGAAACCTTCCACCAGTGGTTCTACAGCGCCGTCGGCGACGATCAGCTCCACGAGCCCTGGCTGGACGAATCGATGGTCACCCACCTGTCCTACGAGTTCTACCGGGCGAACTACTCGGCGGCCTATCCGGACATGTGGCAGCGCTTCGTCGACGGACTGCGCCAGGGGATCTCGGCCTACGGGGATCGGCCGGTGAACACCGGGGTCTACGATTACCGAAACGAGGCTCATTACTTCATCATCGTGTACCGCAAAGGGGCGGTCTTCCTGGACGACCTGCGCAAGCTGATGGGAGACACCACCTACTACGCCTTTCTGCGCGATTACTTCTCAAGGTATCAGGGAGCCATCGTCCAGGGCACCGATTTCCTGGATATGGCGCAGTCTCGCTCGGCGGCGGACGTCACCCCGCTGATCAAGCGCAATTTCACCTACGGCCAGTATTCCGGCGCCATGGACTACGATATCCCCCAGGGCCATTTCTTCACCCAGGCCAATGGCGAGCCGCTGGGCCAGAGCAAGAAAGGATTCTCCGTGGTGGACGATGGAAGCGCGGCCTTCTGGACGGAGTATCGGCGGCTGGGCGGGGTGGACGGAGTGGGATATCCCATCTCGCGCCGGTTCCTCTGGAACGGATTCGTGTCCCAGGCGATGCAGAAGGGCGTGTTCCAGTGGCGTCCGGAGGCTGGCCGCGCTTACTTTGTGAACGTGTTCGACGAGATGAGCCGGAGGGGCATGGACGATTGGCTCAAGGCATTCCGGCAAACGCCTTCCTCCGTCGATTGGAGCTCGGACGGCGGCCGGGCCTGGCCCGAGGTGGTTCGCAGCCACCAGGCGCTGCTGGAGGCCAATCCGGCCATCAAGGCGGCCTACTTTGGCGTGAACGATCCGGTGAATCTGTTCGGTCTACCCGTGGCCTACGCCGATATGGGGAATAACGTCACGCTGCGAGCGCAGCGGGCGGTGATCCAGCAGTGGAAAGAGGACGTGCCCTGGGCCAAAGCCGGGCAGGTGACGGTGGCCAACGGGGGTGACATCGCCAAAGAGGCGGGATTGCTGCCCCAAGAGGCGATGGTGGTGGAGGAGGCGCCGTGAGGTGGGTCGATTCTAATGGTAGGGGCGACCGGCTGGTCGCCCTGGTCGGGGTCCGACTTGCTCGTGGACTTATGCTCTCAGCAAACATTATGCGTCACGCGACAGCGGGCGTGACAACATAACTTTCGTAATTATCGATACGCAAGGCATCCTAATCCTCTACCCTCTTCCGGTTTGCGCGCGGCCAGGGTGAGCACCTCACCACGCAACCGATCTCTACCAGGTTCGTCATGTAGGGTGGAGACAAGGAGGTGAGCGTTGGCTGTAGTCGAGGTCAGTATGATCGAGCGGGCTCAACAAGGAGACTCGTTGGCCTTCGAGAGTATCTTCAGTGCCTATCAGGGTCCGATCTATAACTATATCCTGCGCATAATGGGGAGCCAAGAGGATGCCCGCGATCTGACCCAGGACACGTTCTTGAAGGCGTACCGGGCGCTGCCCAAGACCTCCCCAGACCTCAACCTCTCGGCCTGGCTCTACCGCATCGCCACCAACACCTGTCGCGACGAGTTCCGGCGGCGAAAGATCATCAAATGGCAGCCCTGGGATATGCTGACGGAAACTTTCTTCTCCAAACAGGTCGCCCCCGACAATCCGGAAAGGGAAACCATTCACCAAGAGATCAAAGAGGCCGTTCAACTCGTATTGAACAAGCTTCCCTACAAGTACAAGCTTTGCCTGGTGCTACGAGAGTACGAAGGACTCTCTTGCGAGCAGATCGCCGAGATCCTCGGTACGTCACGGTCGGCGGTGAAATCCCTGTTGTTTCGCGCCCGGGAGCAGTTCCGCTCGGTGTACAACACTCTCGAAGATGGGCCTAAGTCCTTGCTGAGGCAGGAGGGGGAGATACTATGAATTGCGACCGCCGCCTGCTCTCGGACTACAAGGACGGAGAGCTTTCGACTCAGAAGCGAAGCGAGGTGGAGGAGCACCTGAAGGGATGCGCCGAGTGCCGCGAGGTTCTGGGCGCCTACCAGAGCATCTCTCGCGCGATCAGGGCGCTGCCTCGGTACGAAGTCCCCGAGGCAGTAGTCAAGGGCGTGCGCGACAGGGTTGAGACGGAACACTTAGGCATAGGGTCTGCGCCCTACCAAGCAACCCTCTTGAGATTCGGAGCGCTCGCGGCGGTCGCGCTGGTGGTGGTTCTGGCGGCATCTGCGACGTTCCGCCACGCGCCGGCGAACGAACCCGGATCGCAGGCCGGCGCTCCCACCGCTGAGACGGCTTCCGTAGAGCCCGCTGGTCCTACTCTAATCGCTCAAGCGATCCCGCCAACTCCTCTCGATGTAGAGCAGAAGCCGGCGGCGCCGCCGGTTCCCTATCAGCCCACGACGGTGCCGCTGAAGCCGGGCGGCGGGTCTGAAGGCGCGGACGGGCCGACTTCGCGGAAACCGGCCGCCCAACCGCCCGCAGCTGCTCCCAAGAGCGCGGCTCCGGCGGCTGCTCCCACGGCCATCGCACCGCCCCCGAGCGTGCCCCAGGTAGCGAAGGTCGAGGAGCCTCGCCCGACCGCGATCTCAACCCGCGAGTCGACCCGTCCGTCCGCGGCGGTCCCAGCCGATCCCACGCTCGAAGCGGGGCCGGATCAACCGGCGACGGCGGCAACTCCGACGCCCACTGTGGTCCCCGGCCCGTTCTCGATTGCCGCTTCGATGGATATAACGCCCGGGGTCGTTCCTTCCCCCACGATGTCTATCGCACCGCGGCTCTCCCTTTCCGCCACGATGCAGATCCTCATCGGGGATGGTGTTTCCACGACCGTCGGCTGCCCCGCGATAGTCCGGCCGGAATTTGGCCTGGTGTACGGGAATGCGGAAGTGCGGCGAAAACTGGGATGTGCCGGAGGAGTGGACAAAGCGCTTCAGGTCGTCGAAGAGTCCTTCGAGGGCGGCGAAGTGTTCTGGCGCGGGGATACCCGGCAGATCTACGCCTTATCGTCCGAGGGTTCCTGGAAAGTCTACAAGGACACGTGGGCCGAGACGGACCCCGACCCATCTCCGGCCCCACCCAAGGGTAAACACGCGCCGATCGGCGCTATTGGCAACCTTTGGCGCGAGGATACCACTGCCAGAGCCACCCTCGGTTGGGCGGTCGAGCCGGAGCGGGCCTATGAGAGCGCGATCCAGGAATTCGAACAAGGCTCTATGCTCTGGAGCGACCGCAAAATGGTGTACGTCTTGTATGCCGACGGCACCTGGCAGCGGTACCCCGATTCGTCCGTCCAACTTCCCCAAGGCACCACTTCCCCCGCTTCCCATGCCATAGGGGAACGGATAGGACTGTAAAAAGCGTCGTCGTTCAAGAAACGCCAAGAATTGCCCAACGAATTGCCCAACGATCGCGAGCATTCTGTACGCCTTTGGCACGGATTTTGCATATGGATTGGTAGCTTCCGTAAACCAAATTCGCGGTGTGCTGATGGTTTGTCAGATCCAAGCGGTTGGAAAGGGTCATTCGAGATGTTTGGCACTGCGTTAGGAACGATTGGCGACCTCGGGGCGGGCGGATTGACGGCGCTGGTGGCCGTAACGCTCTTTGTGTTGTTCACTTTTTGGGTGGGCTCTCTCGGTTCGAGCATGCGGGGCTGAGTAGGGCTGCAGCGGCAGGCACGCAAAGGGTTAGATTTCAATCGGGTGGAACAATTCCACCCGATTGGACTGTCCGGAAAGTGAACGTTCTGTAAGTATTTATGGCTGAGACTTTAATGGAATCCTTATCTGTTGCCGGTCCCGGTGGGGATCGGC
>JAMDCE010000003.1 GCA_023489135.1 Chloroflexota bacterium | reverse complement strand
CACCGAGTTCTCTCTAAGGTGAATCCACCCCTTCGAGATCGCGAGGACAACGAGGCTCTCTGGGAAGGGTTGCGTAGCGGGGTGATCTCATGCGTTGGCACCGACCACGCCGAGTGTGCCACCAAGCACAAGCAGGAATTCTGGTCGGCTATCGTCGGCTTCTCTGGGGTGCAGACGTTGCTGCCAGTGATGCTCAGCGAGGGTGTAAACAAGGGGCGGATCACCCTGGAGAAACTGGTGGAAGTTACCAGTTATAACAACGCCCGTACTTTCGGGTTGCTCCCCAAGAAAGGCACTCTGGATGTTGGCGCCGACGCCGATCTTGTGATTGTAGATCTCGACAAGAAGGCTACTTTGAGCGCAAGGGACCTTTATCATCTCTCGGATTTCTGCGTCTACGAGGGGATGGAGGTTAAGGGTGGGCCTGTCCTCACCATGGTGCGGGGTCAGGTCGTGATGGAGGATGGAGAGATCGTGCGGAAGAATCCTATGGGACAGTTTCTGCCGATCAAGCCACAAGCATAGTCGGTTCGTCGGTTTTTGCACCAGAAAAAAGCCTAGACAAACGCGACAGGAGGTGGAGTAGTGAGAGATATGGTCTACCATGAGCCCCGGAGCGCCGCGGAGGTCTGTTCCCTGCTAGCCGGGTATGGCGAAGAGGGTAGAATCATAGCAGGTGGGCAGAGCTTGATGGTTCTCCTCAAACAGAGGTTGATCGCGCCCGCGCATTTGATAAATCTCAAGAGCGCTACGGATCTGGACTACCTGCAGTATGACAAGGGTGAGGGGCTGAAGCTGGGAGCGATCAGCCCGCATCGGACATTGGAAGCCTCGTCAGTGATCAGGGAGAAGTTTCCAGTTCTGACGGAGATGGCCTCCAAACTCGGCTCAATTCAGATTCGGAACTGGGGAACCGTCGGCGGAAGCCTCTGCCACGCCGATCCCTCCGGCGATCCGGCGCCAGTTTTAATGGTGCTGGGGGCTAAAGTGAAGTTGGCCTCGGCCGGAGAGACGAGAGTTGTGGCTCTGGAAGATTTCTTCGCCGACTACTTGGAGACTATCCTGCAACCCGACGAAATGTTGGTGGAGATCCAGATTCCGACGCCACCACCCCGAAGTGGAAGTGCCTATTTGAAGGAGAGTGTCCGGGCCGGGGACATGGCCATCGTTGGAGTCGCGGCTACCGTCACCCTGGAGCCAGGGAATGGGAAGTGTAAACAGGCGAGAATCGTCCTCGGCGGCGCTGGATCCACCCCAATCCGGGCGAGAGAGGCCGAGAAGCTGATTGCTGGGCAGCCTCTCGAGGCGCCGCTCCTTGCCGAGGCGGCCGATCAGGCGGCCAAGGAGGCTCATCCCACGGCCGACATCTATTTTTCTCCTGAGTACAAACGGGAGCTGATACGGGTCACAGCCAGGCGCGCCCTAGCGTTAGCGGGCCAGCGAGCCGGACAGAGCTAGCATCAGCAGATGAAGTTCCCCACGATAGGAGGCATAGGCTATGAAAGAACCACTGCGGATGGTGGTTAACGGAGAAGTACGAGAAGCCCTCATAGATCCCTGGCGCACCCTGGCGGAGGTTCTTCGTGACGAACACGGCCTGACTGGAACAAAAGAGGCCTGCAACACCGGAAACTGCGGCGCCTGCACCGTGATCCTTGACGGCAAAGCGGTGAAGTCCTGCTCGGTTCTAGCCCTCCAGGCCAAGGATAAAGAGGTCTTGACGATAGAGGGGCTGGCCGATGGTGATCGGTTGCACCCAATTCAGGAATCCTTTGTTGAGCACTTCGCCTTCCAGTGCGGTTTCTGTACGTCGGGCATGATTATGGCCGCCAAGGCCTTGCTAGACGAGAATCCTAAGCCAACTGAAGACGAAATCAGGTCAGCCCTCCACGGCAACCTGTGCCGCTGCACCGGCTACGTGAAGATTGTCGAAGCCGTCCTGGCCGCCTCCGAGGCCGTAGCCGTTGCCTGAGTCGATGAAACCCATCTGGATGTGAGCTTTGTCTTAAGGAGGATAGAGTGTCAGAGCTTTCTGTAGTCGGTCAAAGCGTGAAGAGGCTGGACTCGTTCGAGAAAGTAACGGGCAAAGCCAAATACGTTATGGATATGAAACTACCCGGAATGCTTTATGGCAAGATCTTGCGCAGCCCTTATCCTCACGCCAAAATCCTCCGCATAGATACCTCTCAGGCTGAGCAACTGCCAGGCGTGAAAGCAGTTCTCACGGCCGGCGATCTTCCTGACAAACTACACGGCGCGGGCCTGAGTGACGAGCCTACCCTGGCCCGTGATAAAGTCCGCTTCACCGGCGAAGCAGTGGCCGCAGTTGCCGCGGATAGTCTGGAAATAGCCGAGGAAGCCCTGGGATTTATTGAGGTGGAGTACGAGGAGCTCCCACCTGTCTTCGACGCCGAAGAGGCAATGAAGCGGAATCCTGCGGTAGTCATCCATCCCGATCTCTTTAATTACGACTGCGCTCCGGTGGTTCCTCCTAAACTAGATCTAGATAGGCCCAACGTTTACAACCACTACAAGATCCGGCACGGCGATATGGAGGTTGGCTTCAGACAGGCTGACCTGACCATGGAGAATCGGTTCAGCGTGCCAATGATCCAGCACTGCCAGTTCGAGCCTCACGTCTCTATCGCCCAGGTGGAAACTGACGGTACGATCACCGTGTGGTCCTCGGCCCAGACGATCTACGGCATCAAGCAGATGCTCTGCGATGCGCTGGATGTCTCCTCCTCCAAAGTTCGTGTCATCGTCCCCTATGTCGGGGGAGGGTTTGGGGGAAAGGTGGAGATCAAAACCG
>JAMDCE010000182.1 GCA_023489135.1 Chloroflexota bacterium | reverse complement strand
CAGAAAATACAGCGAGATCCGCGAGTTCCAGATAGTGCTTTCGAAGGTCAACTTTATCGACGAGATCACCATCAAGCTGGAGCCAGACGCTTCGGTATCGACGTCCCAGTGGCCCGACCTGGCGCAGCGAATCAGTCGCGACCTGGCTGACGCCCACGAAGGTTTGAGGTTCAATATGGAAATGGTCGAGCCCGGCTCGCTCCCCACCTTTGAACTGAAAGCCAAGAGACTGGTAGACCTGAGATAGGAGTTGTGTGATGCAGAACAATGACATGAGCGGCCCTGCGCTGGAAGCCAAAGCGCTGCAGGTTTATCAGGAACTCAAAGACATCCTGAGGCGAGAAGACATTCCTCCTAGCGTGCGGGCGAACACCGTGCAGGCACTTGCATGCATGGCGCAGGTGGTGAACGATCTTGCCCTCGAATACGAGATGCTGTACGACCTGGGCGTCTAGCCATCGCCCTCACAGTGGTTCAACTTGTCACCCGATCTCCCGCCATGGGTTCAGGGGCGGACAGCCAGCATCAAAGGGACAGTTTTCGGCAGTTCCGATACCCTGGGCGCAATGTATTGCGCCCCTACAGGTACGACGGCGCCTATTGTAGGGGCGCGATTTATCGCGCCCGGTGAGCCCTGTCCGCCCCTGAGCCCGCCATAGGCTAGCCACTCGAAGTTCAGAGCCTTCTGGCACGATGGTTGCACTTTACGAGTATCGGCGCGGTTACGAGGGTCGCTGGGCCGACATTGTTCGTCTCGTATTCGTGCCAGGAGACGAGATTGCTCGAACACATCGTGCGCCAGAGGGGCAGGATTGCCCGCTATCGTCAGATAGCCCAGGTTCTCGTCCGCCACGGTTTTGGTTACCTTGTTAGCCAGCTGGGACTTGGGTATCTTGTACCTTTCCATTGGGGCCTCTTCGGCCATCCGCGGCGCGCTATCCCATACACTCAAGCGGAGCACCTGCGCCTGGCTTTTCAGGAACTGGGCGCAACCTTCATCAAACTCGGACAAATCCTGTCCACAAGGTCCGACCTTCTGCCACCTCAGTTCATAGCCGAACTATCGAAGCTTCAGGATGCTGTGCCGCCTGACCCCAGTTCTGTCATTGTGGCGCAGATCACTCAGGACCTTGGTAAGCCCACGTCAGAAATCTTCGACACGTTTGACAAAGAGCCTCTGGGTTCTGCATCTATCGGCCAGGTTCACGCGGCACGCCTCTTTTCTGGAGAAGAGGTGGTAATCAAGGTGCAGCGACCTGGCATTGAGAGACTGGTCGACGAGGATATCGCTATCCTTTACGATGTAGCGCGATTAGCATCAGGGCGCACAGTTTGGGGGCAAATATATGATCTGGTGGGAATTGTGGAGGAGTTCTCTGAGACGCTTCACGCTGAGTTAGATTACGTTCGGGAGGAGCAAAACGCCGACCGTATTCGGCGCAATTTCGCTGGAGACGCTTCTCTCATCGTACCCAGAGTTTACAAAGAATACACGACCAAACACGTCCTTACGATGGAACGCCTGCGCGGCATCAAGATAAGCGACCTGGAAGCCTTGGATGCTGCGGGCATCGATCGCCATCGTCTCGCCGAAACGCTCACGCGCATAATTCTCAAAATGGTTCTAGAAGATGGCTTCTTCCACGCCGACCCGCATCCAGGGAACTACCTGATCCAGAACGATGGAAGTATCGGCCTGCTTGACTACGGAATAGTGGGCCACCTGGACGAGGACACGAGAGACAATCTGGTGCTGCTGTTCGCGTCCATCTTGGAAAGGGACACAGAGCGCGTGATCGATCGTCTCGTAGACATAGGGGTTGTTGGCACAACTTTTCAATTGGAGCGGCTGCAGCGGGACCTTGGCCACCTCATCTCGTCCTATTATGGCCGCCCGCTCGGAGAAATCGACATCACGCAGATACTGCAGGAATTCCTGGATACGGCACGCCGGCATCGACTTCAGATTCCCTCCAAGCTAACATTGCTGGGGAAAACTTTGTCTATGTACCAGGCCATTGCACGGCAGCTGGACCCCAAGTTCAACCTTGCCGAGATGTTGGGGCCGTTCGTACAGAGGTTAGTTCTGGAAAGGTACTGGCCTCCACGACTGGCGAGCCGACTTGTGCCTGTTATCGCCGACCTCAGCAGGCTCGCCGTCACTCTGCCAAGACGGCTGGACCGCCTCTCGATTCAGGCAGAGAGGGGGAACTTCTCCATGAACATACGCATTCCCGATGCTGAGCATTACCTGAACGATCTTGATCGCATGGTTAATCGCCTTATCCTGGGGATTATCACAGCTGGCTTTATCGTCGGGCTTTCTTTCCTGTTGCTCTCCTACCAACAACCACAACTGGCTCCCCTCATTGGCTGGCTTTTCGGCTTTGGCTTCCTGCTGGCGAGCGCAATCGGCTTCTGGCTGATGCTCACCATTATCCGTGGCGGACATCATTAGCAGCAAGAGTGGTATTTTTCTTGCAGTGTGAGGAAATGGCCACAACGAAACGATTGCCATGCATCGACTAACGCAGCTGAGAGGACGTGAATTCCGTGCGAAATATCGCTGTTGAGCGCCTGGACATCCCCCCAGTGCCAGAGCAACCCGTCGAGATAGTGGAACGTAAGGGGATAGGACATCCAGATACCATTTGCGATGGCATAATGGAAGAGGTTTCGCTCGCTCTTTCCCACGAATATCGAAAGACATTCGGCTTCATCCCGCACTACAACGTCGACAAAGGGCTCTTGATCGCCGGCACAGCAGACCATCGACTTGGCGGCGGTCGAATCGTCAAACCAATGCGCTTCATT
>JAMDCE010000558.1 GCA_023489135.1 Chloroflexota bacterium | reverse complement strand
TCGGTTCCAACCAGCATAGGTGTGCTGCTATTACACAAAGTTTGACTATGTCCCTCTGGCTGTCAAGGACCTACATGGTCCACTTTCAGCTCTCTTTGGGGGCAAGGATCACCAAGAGCGTCAGTTGCTTAACCCGCAGCCGCTCGTACGGCCATTCGCTTGGGGAAATCTCACGAACCACCTAAAGTAGAAACGAGGGGTTAGGCGGGGACGAGGCCGTTTTCGCGAGAGACCCGGATAAGCTGGCTCATGCTGTGGGCACAGCGAAAAGGCTGCACCGGTGCAACCCGAAGAACACGGTATTGTAACTCATTTTGCGCCCTTTCTGGAAAGTGAGCACGGATTGGCGAAAAGAGCGCAATCTATTGGACACTACCAAGAAGACTGGATAAATCCAGCGCCGGAGATGGCTCAAGTCGAAATGGCTCTAGCCGCCGTTTCCCTTTTCCTCCGGCGTCCGGAGGTCGACATACCCGCTCTTGGCCAGGCTGCTGCAGCCGAAGTAGCCGAAGACAACCTCCACCGGCTCGTCAAAGGGGTTGGCGGTCCAGTGAATCTGCCCTCTCTTGGCAAAGCAAGCCTGCCCCGGACCGCATTCCACTTCAATGTCCTCACCTTTTTCGTTGGTAAAGCCGTTGACGACCCGCCCCCGGACGACGTAGACCACCTCCTCGGCCTTCAAATGCAGGTGCTTGGAGTGGCGGACTCGGGGAGGAAAGACGCAGTGGCCGAACACAGTCTGGCTGTCTCCCACCACGGTGTCCTCGGTAATCATATACTGAATCTCCATTCCAGGCATCATTGCCGCGGCTTCCGCGTCGATCGGGATCTCCGAATAGTGCCAGACCGGTTTCTTTTCTGGGATTACACTGCCGGTTGGGTTTGGGCTCATCGATGACCTCCTTTTTGCTTTACACCTTGATTCCAGGATGTTCTCCCGGGATCATCCCGGCGAAGGCGGATCATCAACCTACCGTCGCCGGGCCGTTAGAAAGACGCAGTGCTATGACGATGGCCAGCAAACAAAAGGCCACCTGGCCGGCTGGGGACCGGAACGCTCACGCCCCCGGCCGGCCCTTGGTCAGATGTCTTAGGGTCGAGGAATGGCCAGGTCTGCAACGCCAACCTTGGAAGTCCTCAACTCCTGATTAGTCCTTCCGATCAGCTCCATCATGATCTCGCAGTAGCGCACCTTCTCACGGCACCAGAAGGCGTGAAAATCGGGGCTCACCCAGGGCTGGTAGAGTCCAAAGTCATTCTCGCCTGGCTCGAGCTTGAAGTAACACGGAGCCGAAATCCGGGCGATCTCCGCCGCCTCCCAGAAGCGGTTCATCCCTCCGAAGGAATCGAATACATAAGCGTAGACGTCCATGGGTATCTTGACCGCGGACCTGATCGAGGCCAGCATCGGTCTGGTCAGGTCTCCGAGAGGGTTGAAGGTGTTAGCGCCGAGCATCTCCAAAACCTTGGCCCCGGCGGCATTACCGTGACCCGTGTAGACGGAGGCCTTGAAAACGGAGTCCTTGGGAAACTCTCCATTCTCCCGCATCTGATTCAGCAGCCACAGAAGGCCTTCGTCCCAGACCAGAAAGCCACGGAACCCGGCCTCGGCGACCCTGAAGTAATCGCTGATCATGGCGTAAAGGTTGTCCGACCCTCTCAGACGACCACCGCTGACCTTCCCCTCGAAGCTCGCTTGCTGCTTGGCGCCAATATCCCAGCCGGACCGAGGTCCCGGCGTGACGATCACTTCCAGCTTGGCGTCGTGGGCCAGCCTGGCCATTGCTTTTAGCTCGTCCATGGGGAGAAGCGTGGAACCCATCACAGTGATGATGAGACGATGGACGGGAACGTTGCGTTTGTTCATCTCCTCCACTATCGCTTCCATCGAGGAAAGCCTTTCCACCCCGGAAATCTCCAGGCGATAGTGAGCCCCATCGGGGAAGGTAAGGGGGGAGCTGGGCATTTCGTACAGATCGTGGCTGGGGATGCCGTACTTCTCCATTGCCCTACGCAAATCGGCCATTGTTTTGCCCTCCTTTTTTCTTAGGCGTTAACCCGTCAGTGGGGTAACCGCCGTGATTTGTGGCGCTAGCGCCGCTGCTAGCGCACCTCCTTTTCGTCTCATCTCCCAGGGGCCTCTATCTTGTTCTTCAGCTCCTGGTTTAGCAAGCAAACCGGCCATTCGCCGGTGAGAGCCCGAATCACCTCTTGGCTGGCTCTTCGCCTGACATCTTCCAGGCTATCCTCAGAGTAGAAGCCAGCGTGAGGAGTAATCACCACGTTCGGCAGGGAGAAGAGCGGGTTATTCCAATCGGGCGGCTCGTTCTCCACGACGTCGAGACCCGCCCCCGCGATCCAATTTTCGCTTAGAGCTTTGCACAAGGCCTTCTCGTCGACCAGGCCACCCCGGCTTGCGTTTATCAAGTAGGCCGTGGGCTTCATCGCCTTCAACTCGTCCTCGCCGATCAGATGCGTGGTTTCCGCCGAGAGAGGGGCGTGCAGGGAAACGAAATCCGACTGCGTCAGCACCTCGCCCAGGGAGGCGGGCTGAACGCCGTGGTCCAGAAAAACCTGGGCCGGCGTATAAGGATCGTACCCCAGGATGTGAAAGCCGAAAGCCTTACCCTTGGCAGCGACGGCCCGAGCGATCTTTCCGAACGCGACGAGGCCCAGAGTCTGCCCCCTTAACCGGAAGAGGGGTTTGGCCACTTCGAAGGACCATTCACGGGAGAGCACGGCCGCGTGCATGGGGACGATCTGCCGGGCGCAAGCCAGAAGCAGCGCCACGGCGTGGTCGGAAACCTCGTCGACGCAA
>JAMDCE010000427.1:14722-15017 GCA_023489135.1 Chloroflexota bacterium | reverse complement strand
CATAATCAGGGTGACGCATATTAAGCTGGGCGAAAGCAACGCCATATACGAGAAGCTGGAGCAAGGGGCGCGAGAGGACTTCCTAGCCGAGGGCTTCGACAAACCACCTCTAATCCGTCGCACCGTGGAAATGCGATATCTGGGGCAGAACTGGGAGCTTGAAGTAGAGATGCCGGGTGGCCGGATAGACGAGCGCGCCATAGAGGAAGCTCGAGAGCTCTTCGACCGCGAACACGAGAGCCACTTCGGGTGGCACATAAGTGGCGAGAAATTCGAGTTGGTGAATTTCAAGATC
>JAMDCE010000427.1:1128-14712 GCA_023489135.1 Chloroflexota bacterium | reverse complement strand
GGCCATGGGGCAGAAGGTGGACCTAAGCCTACCGGAGATCGGACCTGGTAAAGTCGGGCCACCCTTGAAGACGCAATCCGTCTATTTCAAAGAGAAGGGTGGCTTCGTGGATTGCCCTGTATACTGGCGGGAGGATCTCAATGCCGGCAATAGGCTTGCTGGTCCGGTTCTGATAGGTGAGGTCGACGCGACGGTGCTGGTGCCGCCCGACTGCGAGGCGGAACTAGACCGCTACGGCAACATAATCATCGAGCTAGGGGGCTAGGTGATGGAAGTGAAAGAAAAGCCACAGATAAGAGAAGTGGACATGAAGTCTGACCCCATTCTGCTGGAGGTCATCAGAAATTATCTCGTGACGACCTGTCGGGAGATGGGGATAGCGATGATGAGAACCAGCTATTCTCCTATGTTCAACGAGGCCCTGGATTTCACTTGCGTCATCTTCGACGGAAAGGGCGAGATGATCGCCCAGGCTGAGTTTTGCCCCGCCCATATCGGGGCGGTGGTGCACACCGTGGAGTGGGCGATCAAGGAGATCGGACCGGAGAATATGCAGCCTGGGGACGTCTTCCTCCACAACGACCCTTACCGGGGAGGATGCCATCTTCCTGAGTTTATGAGTCGACCTGATGATGGCCGTTTGCATATAGTCGAACCTGGTATCGGCGATCAATGCTCCAAGGGCGCTGAAGGCTCCTGGATACACCGGCACGATTACTTTCCTAACATGTAAGTCCCTAGCCAGTTCCACGGCGTGCATCGCTCCCGCACCGCCGAAGGCGATGATGGCGAAGTCTCGGGGATCGTAGCCTTTATCAACCGAGACTAATCGCAACGCTTGGGCCATATTGTTGTTGGCGATGTTGATTATCCCGTAAGCCAGGTCGTAGAAGTCCAGCTTCATCCTGCCGGCCAACTCGGCTATCGCCCCTCGCGCGGCCTCCACGTTCAACTTGATGTCCCCGGCCAGTAACAAGTCGGGATCGAAGCGTCCCAGCACCAGGTTGGCATCCGTCACCGTGGCGACCGCCCCTCCCTTTTGATAACACACCGGACCCGGGTCCGCTCCCGCACTCTGCGGACCGACCTTCAGGATTCCCGCCGGGTCAATCCAGGCCATACTTCCTCCGCCGGCGCCGATTGATCTGACGTCAATCATCTGGCTGGCGATGGGAATCCCCCATTCCAGTTCCTCTCTGGTAGTGTAGGTAGGAGACCCGTTGGCGATCAGGCAGGTATCAAAACTCGTTCCCCCCATGTCCGCCACTATCAGGCTGGGATTATTCGTCAATTTGCCAATGTAACAGGAGGCGATGACCCCGCCAGCCGGTCCACTGCGCACCATCGTGATGGGATGCTCCTTGGCGGCCAAGGGTGTCTGGACCCCACCGTTAGAGCGCATAATGAGCAGTTCCTTGATCCCTTTGCTCCTTGTGGTGGTCTCCAGGTTGGAGATGTAACCGTCCATCCGAGGCTTCAGATAAGCGTCTATGACCGTGGTAGAAGTCCGCTCGTACTCTCGCCACTGCGGAAATACCCCGGAAGAAATCGAGACGTAAGCCTCCGGATAGTGCTCCTTGATTATGGCTTTGGTTCGCTGCTCGTGGGTCGGGTTCAAATAGCTGAACAGGTAACTTACGGCGATGGCCGTCACCCCTTCGGCCTTGAACTTCTCGATGGCTTTGAGAACGTCGCCCTCGTCCAGTTCAGTAACCGGTTGTCCCTGCGCATTCATTCTCTCCTGGACTTCGAGGCACAGGTTTCGAGGGACCAGGTGTTTGGGCTTGACCCAATGAAGATCGAAATGGTGCCGCCGCACGATGCGCTGAATCTTGAGGATGTCTCTGAAACCTTTGGTAATGATAAGGCCAGTCTTGGTCCCTTTGCGTTCGATAAGGGCATTGGTAGCCACCGTAGTGCCGTGCACGAAGTACTCGATCTGCTGGGCCTCGAGACCGGCTTTGGCTATGGTACCGAATATGGCATTAGAAGGGTCTGCCGGGGTCGAGAGGGATTTGGCAATCCGAAGTTTGCCCGTCTCTCCATCCTGGGCAATCAGATCCGTAAAGGTGCCTCCCGTATCTACTCCTATGCGCGTGCTCACCCCTACCTCCTTTGAATCTCGCTAAGAATGCGCTTGCTCAGTCAACCAAGCGAGTTGCTGCTAGCGGTTTTGTCAACCAGGTGGATCTCTCAACCGTACTGGGCAAAGTCTCTCCCGCCCATCGACCGCAGTCGGGCGATGATTAATATATATTCTCTCCCTTCTCGTAGCAATAGACGTCCTGAACACTTTTTCCGGGAAACGATGTGCAGGCTGTACATTTCGAGGGCGACGACGGACGAGGCACTATATGTCGCGAAACGCAGAACGCGGCCTGGCGCACCAAAAGGGGCTGGCCAAATGTGGCCAGCCCCAGAGGGAACTCAGACGGCTTCCATGCAAATCAGGTATTCTAGAAGATAACCTTTTCCGTTCCCTTGTCGATGACGTGCGCCCGGGTCATGTCGAACTTGACCCATTTTGAGTCGCCCATTGTGTACTGGGCAAAGCCGGGGCCGATGCCCTTGATAACGTTGTCGGCCACCTCCATGTCCACTACTGTCTTAGACCCCAGCGGCTCGATCACATAGACTGTCGCCTGCACTGGATTATCTCCTTCAGGGCGATCGTGAATGCTGACGTCCTCGGGACGAATGCAGAATAGCAGCTCGCTTCCGGTGCTTTCCGCTTCGATCTTCTCCTTGAAGTTGGTTACGTCGATATTGAACCCGTCGTGCTTGAGGACCGCTTTGCCATTGGATCGTTCGTAGGTGCAATCGATGAAGTTCATCGGAGGGCTGCCGATGAATTCAGCCACGAACCTGTTAACAGGGTGATTGTAGATATTAAGAGGGGTATCGAGTTGCTGGATCTCGCCCTTGTTGATGACGCATATCCTGTCCCCCATCGCCATCGCTTCAACCTGATCAGGCGTTACATAGATCATGGTTTGTCCGAGATCTCTTTGCAGCCTCTTGAGTTCCACCCGCATGTTCAGGCGGAGGAGGGCGTCCAGGTTGCTCAGCGGCTCGTCCAGCAGGTAGACGTGAGGTCTTCGGACGATGGTTCGTCCCAGAGCCACTCGTTGACGCTCGCCACCACTGAACGTCCAGGGTTCCCGGTCCAGAATATGGTCGATCTGCAGTACCCGCGCTACCTCCATCACCCTCTCGTGGATTTCCTGCTTCGGTCTCCTGCGCTGCCGCAGAGGGAAACGATGTTTTCGTATCCGCTCTTGTGGGGATAGAGGGCCAAGTTCTGAAAGAACATCGCCACATCACGCTGGCTGGGGTGCACCTCGTTGACCAATTCGCCGTCGATGTAGACGCTTCCTTCTTCTGAGGTCTCCAAACCCGCTATGCATCTCAGGGTTGTGGTTTTCCCAGCGCCAGAAGGCCCTAGCAGGCAGAAGAACTCCTTATCTTTTACTTCGAAGCTACCGCCGCTGACCGCGGTGACCTTGCCAAAACGCTTCGTTAGATTCTCTATCTTAACGGTTGCCACTGCTCGTCTCCTTGCCTTCTTGGCTCTAAACTATCGTGCTGCTGGTCCTCTTGTCCAGGACGTGTATCTTGGTTCTGTCGAACTCAACCCAGACGTCAGCGCCGACTTGAGCCTGATAAGCGGCGTGCACCATGGCCCGGATCATCGCATCGCCCATCTTGACGTCGAGGATTGTCTCCGAACCCAAGGGCTCTACCGCGTAGATCTGCCCCTTGAACCATTCTCCGTCTCCGCTGCTGTCGTTGACGTGGATGTGCTCGGGCCTGACGCCGAAGAGCAGGTCGGAACTGGTAGCGTGCTGTTCAAGCAGATCACGCCAATCAGTGACGTCCAGCTTGAAGCCACCCTGATCCAGAAAGATCTTACCGTTTTGTTTGTCCAGGGCGCACTCCATGAAGTTCATGGGAGGGCTACCGATGAAGTTGCCCACAAACCGGTTCTGGGGCTGGTTGTAGATGACCTCAGGGCTGTCGTACTGTTGCAACACCCCTCGACTCATCACGGCAATCCGGTCCGCCAAAGACATGGCCTCGACCTGATCGTGGGTGACGTAGATGGTAGTCTGCTTCAAGTCGCGCTGGAGTTTCTTCAACTCGGCGCGGGTGCGCGCTCGCAGGGCCGCTTCCAGGTTACTAAGCGGCTCGTCCAACAAGACGATGGCGGGCTGGGTCACGATGGTACGCCCGATGGCCACCCGCTGCAATTCGCCCACGTTGAGCTTCCTGGTCTTCTTCTGGAGGATTTCTCCGAGGTCCAGGATCTCGGAAACCCTGTCGACCTCTTTCTTGATCTCGGCTTCAGGCATCTTCTTCACTCGAAGGCCGAAAGCGATGTTGTCGTAGGGGCTCATATGCGGGAAGATGGCGTACTCCTGGAAGACGATGCCGATGTTTCTTTCCTTAGGAGTCTTGTCATTCACGACGACGTCGTCGATAAGGAGCCGGCCCCGCGTGGGCATCTCCAGGCCGACAACCATCTTCAATGTAGTGCTTTTGCCGCATCCGGAAGGACCAAGTAGCGCCACAAACTCCCCGTCCTTGATCTCCAACGACATATCGTTTACGGCTACTAGATCCCCGTATTCCTTTCTCAAATTGTCCAGGACAATTCTTGCCATGTTATTTCCCCAATCGTAGTTATTGCACTTCTAGACGATTACCGTATCCCGAGGAGAACCAGTCTACCTCTTGATTGCTCCGAAGGTGAGACCTCTTACAAGATACCTCTGAATCGCCAATCCGAAAATCACGACGGGTACTGTTGCCGCTATTCCAAGAGCGGACTGCGGACCATAGAGTTGACCCGCCGTGGCGCTCTGATAAAGGGATAACTGCAGCGGAAGGGTGGTCACGTTCTGCTTGGTCAGGGTCAGAGCAAAGACGAAATCACTCCACACCAGGATGAAGACGAAGAGTGCCGTCACCGCCAGTCCGCCTTTGACCAGAGGGAGGACTATCTTCAGAAACGCCCCAAAGTTCGACGTACCGTCGATTACCGCCGCATCTTCAAGATCTTTGGGAATCTCGTCGATGAAGCTTCTCATTAGCCACACTACGAACGGAGAAGTAAAACCAGCGTAACAAAGAATCAAAACCCAGTAGGTATCCAGCATCTTCAGCGTAGAGAACATCACCAGGATCGGGATCAAAGCCGCCAAAGGAGGGAACATTCTGACGCTCAGAATATTGAAAGGCAGAAAGTCACCGCCTGTCGCATACCGAGAAATGCTGTAGGCGGTCAAGGTTCCGATGACCAGGGCAACTGCTGTGCCCGAGACCGAAACGATCAAGCTGTCGATAAACGGCTTGAAGGCGGCCTTCTGCACCACAATGGACTGGAAATCGAAGGGCACTCGATCCGGCGCAAACACGGTGAGCCAGTTATTCATGGTCGGATGCTGCGGCCACCAGACGATAGGCGTAACAACCCATTCCGGCTGCGGTTTGACAGAGGTAATCACCATCCACGAGATGGGAAACAAGACGATCAGACACCAGACTACGATGACAATATAACGAAAGGTGTTGAAACCGAGGCCTTTTCTCATCGCCATATTATCGCTCCTCCACGATCTTCAACGGTTTGACGGCTTGCATGGCCACTAGAGAGATGAAGATCAAAATGATGAACGCCGCCGCGGCTGTGTAGGAAAGCCGGAAGTATTGGAAGCCAACCTCGTAGAGATAGGTGGATATCGTTTCGGTTTGGTTGCCCGGCCCACCGCGGGTCATCAAGTAGACCACGTCGAATATCTTGATGGCCTCAACGCCGCGGATGATGAGGGCGATGACGATCACCGGCTTCAGCATCGGCAAGCTGATGTAGCGGAACCTCTGCCAGGCGGAGGCGCCCAGGACAAAGGCGGCGCTATTGATATTCTCCGGTATAGCTACCAGACCGGCCACGAAGATCATAAACATCAGCGGCGTCCACTGGTATACGTCGGCGGCGATGATGGCGGGGATGGCTAGATTAGCCTGCTGGAGCCACGGTATCGTGACGATTCCACCGCGAATAAGTCCTATGAAACCGTTGATCGGCCCAGATTGCAGGAACATCATATAGAAAATGAAACCGGTGACCAGGGGAATGATCATCATCGGAGTGAGGATGATCGAGGTAAGAACCTTCTTCCCCGGAAAGTTGTCCACGAAGAGCAAAGCCAAGCCAAGGCCGATGAAACCTTCTAGAACCAGGGCCGCGACGACAATTGCCAGTGTCCTAACCACGGCCATAATGAAACGCATTTCGGTGAGGATCTTTCCATAGTTCCCAAACCAGATCCACTTGGCGCTCCACCAGTTGCCAAAGTTGGCTTGCCAGTTGGTGAAGCTCAGGTACAACTCGAAAAAGAGAGGGAAAACCACCAGAAGGATCATGAAGAGTTCAAGTGGTATGATGAAGAGAATTGCCAATTTCTTCGGTTTGTCGAGTTCCCGGAAAAACCCTGATAGCCCCCCCTCCGCTCTTCGAACTCGCGCTGGGGCTGCTTCCGCCCGTGCATTATCCTTTAACATAGCTCAGTCCTTCCCAAAAGACTTCGTTACGGGTGATTCAGGCCATCCCGCGGAGACATTCTGGAGCTGCGTCCCCGCTCGATGCCAGCTAGTTCCCGACCTCAGCGTTCTGCCACGGCCTTCACCGTGATCGTCTCGCTGATTCGGCTTCGTGGCCAAGAGTCTGCCCGCTATGGGCGAAGTGTCGACGAGAACTTACGGTGGGTTTTGAGGCTGCTCCACACCTCCTTCAGCGTATCCCGGCCGGCCTACACGACGATCTCGCTGCATCACCAAACCCGGTGTCACCTTCACCAGAGCTTTTCCGGACATCGCCGTTGATGCCGGCCTCCCACTCTCATCTGGACTCACTATGACCTGATAATAACACGTCCGGGACTGCGATTTGAAGTTGTTACGAGTACACCACACCGCTGGCCTTGTGAACCAACGAACCACCAAGTCCACTTGCGGTGCTCATCATCGAAGCCCGGTCACCCCAGGCTGCTGATGCCGTTTTCGAATACTAAGATGAACTACATCCCAGCGATGGCAACGAGTGCCGCTAATCTTCGAGATTGGGAGTCAATGTCTGATCTATACGACTTCTTACCTTCTAGATACTCTAGCTATCAGACCTTCGACAAAAACGCCCAAAAAGCTGATTACTGGCAAAGCGTCATTCTTGTGGGAGGCTTGAGGAAGGGAAACAGGTTATCCTTAACTATAGCATCGCCTGAAGCCGGTTCAAGCCGGCCCCCTTTGCTAAAACAACAGATTTACGGTCACTTCGACATTACAGCAACTCGGAAAGACTGCGTATACGAAAAGAAGTGCAACGGTGCACTAACCAGGTCTGGCATTTCACCAAAAAGGAACTACATACGGGGTAACAGGGACGTTGAGCCTTAGGTCTGAATCCGCTTTTCAGACCAATCCTCAGCGTGATGCCGGCACACATTATACACGCCCGCGCAAACAAAAGTCAATACCCCGCTAGTGCTTCGAAAACGTACCGCAACGACCCATCATGTGTTTCGATACCTACGCTTGTTAGGTCCAAAAGTCGCGTATCTTACATCTTATTTGAAACTCCAGAATGACACAACGTGCGCCGTGCACATAAACAGCGACAACAGGATGTGCAGTGTGTACACAGGCGCATACGCTGTTTCCCGCATATATCGGTAAGACGATCCACCAGCCGTCAGTCAAACTCACCCGCTTTGGGCTGGAGCCATGCGGCTAAACCTACCCGACAAAGTGTGGTCATAGGAGCGGTCGTTTTCCAAGAGCGGGTCGTAGGGTTGCTAGAGAAAGGTTAGGGCGATGCCCAGTTCGGCGACGGCGCCAAGGGCGAGAAGGGGCACGGGCAGCCAGGGCACCGTGGGGTAGAGCGCCTTGGAAAGCATCATCTGACCTTTGCCGAGGGCGGCGAAGTAACAGGTCATGGCGAAGAAGACGAAGGCGTACTGATAGAGATCCGAAGCAGGGCCATGGACGCAGGACGCAACAAACATCGGCAGGCCGACGGCAAAACCGTAGCCCAGCGGCAAGCCCCAGTCCATGAACGACCACCAGCGCGGAGTGTTGAGGACGCCGCGGGCGACGACGGCAAAGGCACCGGCGAGGATCAGCAAGAGAGGGATAACTTCAGCGCCAAGGAAGGCCGGCACTCCAAGGCCGAGGCCAATAGCGAGAGCCAGGATCCTACCGCTGGGCGACCCCCTCAGTTTTGGCGTCAGGGCGCGCCAGAAGAGCAAGGAGGTAAAGCCGTAGGTCAGGACAGCTCCAAAGTGCTGAAAGGGCTCGAGGGCGTAACTGTTGGATCGGGCCGGGAAGTATCCTAACGTGGCGAGGCCCAGCCCGATGGCAATGGGAAGGCCCCAGTGGCTGAGCGACCACCGGGGCTCGAGCTCGGAAGGCGCACCTGGATCGGTGGGCGAGGATGGGCCCATTGGCGGGAGTTCCATTTATCCGAATCTTTCGGATGAGCCTGATCTAAAGACGCTCCGAGACTATCACCTCGCGTTGTTCCTTTGCCAGGTCATCTCCGTCGTCACCGTGTTGCCCAGACTCATCGACCCTGACCGGGACATGCCTTTGTTCTCTTTCGGCGTTTTGGTACATTCCCAGTTCTAGCTTCTTAACCCGGTAAAGGGAGTCCTCGATGAGCCGGCGATTTGCCGCAATAAGATCGGCCAAAAGACCGATGAGAAAAACCTGAAAACCAATAATCAGCAGCACGCCCGACAGGACCAGGGACTGGATGTGTCCGGTGGCCGGTGGTTCAAAGAAGAAGAAGAAGAGGAAACGGGCGACGCCGCCTAGCCCAATAACGGTGATGATTCCACCCATGTAGAAGAAGATCTTCAATGGCTCGTACATCGCGTACATGCGAACGATGGTCGCCGCGGATTTCTTGACGTAGTCCCACACACCTCGAATCAACCGCGAATCCCGCAGTTCCGGATTGGTCTCAATCGGGATGTGGGCGACGGTGATGTTCTTCTTCCCGGCCTGGATAATCGTCTCAAGGGTGTAAGTGTAGCGAGTGATGACGTTTAGCTTCATGGCGGCCTCGCGCGAGAACGCGCGGAAACCGCTGGGAGCATCTGGAACGGTAGTGCCCGACCCCTTTCTCACCACCCAGCTTCCTACGGCCTGCAGCAACCGTTTCCTGAAAGAGAAGTGGGCAATGGTGTGAGGCTGACGGTCTCCGATGACCATTTCGGCTTCACCGCTAAGGATCGGAGCTATCAACCGTGGGATATCCTGCTGAGGGTACTGGTTATCGCCATCGGTGTTGACAATGACATCGGCGCCTAGCCGCAAACAGGCATCCAGTCCCGTCTGAAACGATGCGGCCAGGCCTTTATTTCCTGCGTTGCGCACAATATGGTCGACGCCACAGCCCTTGGCTACCTCCACGGTCCGGTCGGTGCAGCCGTCGTCGACGATCAGGATCTCGACTTTGCTTACCCCGGGGATTTTCTTTGGGATGGTGGCCAGGGTCAAGGCGAGAGTCTTCTCTTCGTTATAGCAGGGTATCTGGACGATGAGCTTCACTCTGAGTTCCCATCCTGGAAGAAACCAAGCTCACGCAGGTGAGCGAGTCCGGATTTCACCTCGGCTTCGGAGTTGAAGCCGGCGAACTCCGCCACAAGAATGGTATCTGGTCGCACGTACCGTTTGACCATCGCGAGATCGATTTCACCTGAGCCCGGAAAGCCGTGATCCGATAGTCCGGAGCAATCGTGTAAGTGTACGCCGAGCAGCCTATCGCCAAAAGCTTCAAGCCAATCCTGATGGCGATAGAAGCCCAATTTCTCCAACCGGTGGGCGTGCCCGACATCGTGCCAGTACCCCGTGCTCTCCGCCGGAAGAGCCGAGAGGAAGAGTTGAACCTCCTCCAAGTTGGGGATGTCATGGTAGTCTGCGCGGATCTCCAGGCCAATCTTGACCCCTGCTCCGAAGGCGTGATCGCTCACCTCTCGCAGGCTGTCCATTAAGACCTCAAGATGCGGCTTTCGGACCTCCTCTCGCCGAGCGATCAATGCCTCCTTGACTCGTTCATACTCTCGGGAACCGACCTGGCCGCGCTCAAAAAGGGAATGTAGCCTTCCCTCCTCTGCCGCCAGGTCCAGCCCGCCAGAGTGCACCACGACGACCCTTACGCCAAGTGAGCGAGCGGCGTCGATGGTTCTCTTGGTATATTTGACGGCGAGATGTCGCTTCTTCTCGTCCAGGGAAGACATAAGCAGGCCGCGAATTCGTCGGCCGGCCTCATCCTCTGGCGCTGGGCAATAATTATGCAGGCTGGAAATCCGGACTCCAGTGTCGACGATCTGGGAAAGCATTAAGGCGGTAACGTCGTAGTTCAGTTCGACTTCTTCGAAGCCCAGTTCCAGCGCCTTGCTGACGAACTTCCGCAGGTCATCGAAGCGCCCAATCCCCCACATCGTCGACAGCGAGGCTCTACTCAAAAACACTCCTCGCGCACATCTGCTCAGGGCAGCGATTCAGTGGTCATTATATCCCACAGGGTCAAGAGCGGTTGGAGGGGGACGGCAGGGAAATCATCCGTCCGTCGCTGTTACTCGGCGTGAATAGAACGAACGAGCTAGCTGAGGAGTTTCGCTTCGGGGACGATAGGGTTTTGGGTTATGGGTTAAGATCGAAAGATGGGCTACCAACTAACCCTTAACCCCTAGTTATGCTCTTCGAGCCACCGGTTTACCTCGGCCAGCAGGGCCTCCAGCAATTCATCCTCATTCACCGAGCGGATGATCTGCCCCTCACGGAAGATGACGCCGCGCCCTTTGCCGCCGGCGACGCCGACGTCGGCCTCGCGGGCTTCCCCAGGTCCGTTGACTGCGCAGCCCATTACGGCCACTTTTATCGGTTTATCGACCCTTTGCAGCCGTTTCTCTACTTCTCCGGCCAGATCGATCAGGTCGATTGCGGTGCGGCCGCAACCTGGGAACGAGACGAGAGTGAGTCCGCGCTGCCGCAGGTTTAGACTCTTCAGTATTTCATAGGCCACAGATATCTCTTCCCGGGGGTCCCCGGTAAGGGAAACCCGGATGGTGTCTCCCAGACCCAAGTACAGCAAAGCGCCCAGACCAACGGCCGAGCGAATGGAGCCAGATCGAGGCGTACCGGCTTCGGTAATGCCCAAGTGGAAGGGATATGGCACTCTGCCGGCCATTAGACGGTAGGCCTCTATGGTCGTGGGAACGTCGAAAGCTTTGAGGGATACCTTTATCAGGTCGAAATCCAGGCTTTCCAGCAATCGAACGTGTTTCAAAGCGGCCTCAACCATACGCGAGGGAATTCCTCGGGAAATGTCCTTCCTATTCTCGGAAGCGGCTACATGCTCCAGAGGCGGCAATGAACCGGCGTTGACGCCGATCCTGATGGGTGCGCCACGTCTCTTCGCCGCCTGGACCACGGCCTTCACATGCTCGACGTTGCGAATATTGCCAGGGTTAAGGCGCAGTGCATCAGCTCCCGCCTCCAGAGCGGCCAGAGCCAGCCGGTAGTCAAAGTGGATGTCCGCCACGAGGGGAATGTGCATAGCAGGTTTGATCGCGGAGATAGCGGCAGCGGCCTCCTGATCGGGCACAGCCACCCTTACCACCTCGCAGCCCAGTTCCTCCAAGCTCAGAATCTGGGACACCGTGGAAGGCACATCTCGGGTATCAGTGTTGGTCATCGACTGGACGACGACCGGGGCATCTCCCCCGATAATAACGTCGCCAATTTGAAGGGGCTTTGTTTTGCGGCGGAGAAAAGCGTCAGACGTCAAGGAAAGAAACTCCGGCCGCTTACAACTCGGATGATGTCGAAGTAGGAGACCACGACGATGAAGGTCAGCAACAGTAGCATACCCAGAAAATGCACGTAACCTTCCTTCTCCGGCGGAATTCGTTTCCCGCGACGCACTTTCTCCACCAGGACAAAGAAGAGCCTCCCTCCGTCCAGCGCCGGCAGCGGTAACATGTTGATTAAGAACAAGTTGATGCTGAGCAGGGCCGTTAGATTCAACACCGGCACGAGTCCACCTACTCTTGCCACTTCACCCGTCAACTGAGCCATTCCGATGGGTCCGGCCAGGTCCGGGGCGATTATCCCTCGGATCATCCCTACGATACCGGCAACGAGCAGCACGAAGACCTCTCCAGTGCGCTGGAAACCCAGAGGAATTGCCTCCCAGAAAGGATAGCTCTTGTTGACGACTACAGGACGAATACCTACCCCCATCGCTCCTTCACCTTGAGGAGGGCTGGCGCGGGGAACGAGGAGTACCGGAGGCATAACCTGGCCATCGCGCCGGACCGTCAAAGTGATTTCCTTGCCCAGGTTGTCTTGGACGTTTCGCTGGAGGGTCTCCAGACCGTCCATCTGGCGACCATTGATGGCGACGATCACATCGCCAACCGTTAGGCCGGCCTGCGCCGCCGGTGAATTTTGGGATACGGAGAATATTTCCACATTCCCTGTTGCCGTGGGTTCGCCGGCCATCGCCACCATGCCAAAAAGAAGAGCCGCCAGGAATAGGTTCATCACAGATCCGGAGGCCAGGATTATGGCTCTCTTCCAGGCTCGCTTGGCGCCAAAACTATCGGGTTCCGTGGAGTCCCCGTTCTCTCCTAACAGACGAACGAAGCCACCCACAGGTATCGCATTGATGGAATAGACGACGTTTCCTCTCGTAATTCCAAACAAGCGGGGCGGATAGCCAAAACCAAACTCCTCAACCTTCACACCCATCGCCCGAGCCGTCAGGAAATGCCCGAGTTCATGCACGAGAACGAGCAATCCCAACACGGGGATGATCATCAGCCAGTAAAGCCCTGACACTACTTGCAACCTCCGGGAACGCTCCATTCAGGCCGCTTGTTCGGTGCGTTCCGATCAGAAGACCCGCTTCTTCCGCGCGAGTACTTCCTTTTCGCGGCACAATCCGCAATTCCTCTAATACTACCGGCCAGCCCTGTAATCTGTCAACCTGGGCCGGCCCATCAAGCCCCTGGGGCACTGCCGCCGAATAGCCCTTGCTACCTTTAATAGCAAAGGGCGTGCCACTCACTGCTGCTTTTTCCCGTGTGTACTGTCTGGAAGACGACGCTCTCTCATTGAGTCCCGCCTAACTGCGTCACGAGGAACGTTCCTCCTTTCGTGAAAGTGAAAGGTGGGTCGGGAGGGGCGCGGCCACGCCCCTCCCGACCCACCTTTCATTGACTAGAGGGAGTTGAGCGTTTTCGCCGCGGCGAAAACGCTCAACTCCCTCGTTTATTCAAAGCCTTCAGCAACCCAGTTCCCGGGCGATAACCAGGCGCTGAATCTCGGAAGTGCCTTCGCCAATTTCCAGTAACTTGGCATCCCTGAAGTACCGCTCCACCGGGTATTCCTCTATATATCCATAACCTCCGTGAATCTGGACCGCTTCTCTGGCCGACCACATCGCCGCCTCCCGGAGGCGACGGAAGCAGACATAGCCCGGTATAAGAGTCTTAGGGCTGAGCTGAGCAGCAT
>JAMDCE010000427.1:0-1118 GCA_023489135.1 Chloroflexota bacterium | reverse complement strand
ACTCCACGGAACCCGATAGTTTTGGCGCCAAGCGAGCCTGGAAGAGAGCCATAATCCTGGCCTCCGTGAATCTGGACCGCTTCTCTGGCCGACCACATCGCCGCCTCCGAGGCATACAGCTTCGCCATCGCCGCTTCTCTGGTGAATGGTTTGCCTATATCCTTCAACCAGGCGGCCCGGTAGGTCGCCAGTCTGGCCAGGTCGGTTTTCATGGCCATGTCTGCGAGCTTGAACTGGATCGCCTGGGTCCTGCTAATTGGCCGGCCGAATTGCGAGCGCTCCTTGGCATACCTGAGCGATTGATCCAGGCAGGCCTGGGAAATTCCGACGCCCAACGCCGCGATGCTTATCCGTCCACCGTCAAGTATCTTCAAGAACTGCTTTAAGCCGTGTCCTCTGGTTCCCAGCAGGTTCTCTTCCGGAATCCGGCAATCCTGGAAGCTAAGCTCTGCTGTGTCCGAAGCTCGAAGCCCGAGTTTCTCGTACTTTCGGCCCACCGTGAAACCTGGCGTGCCCTTCAGCACGACGAACGAGCTTATCTCCTTGCGAGGTCCCTCGAAGCGCCCTGTGACCGCGGTGGCAACGGTGACTCCAGCGAGGTTAGCGTTGGTAATAAAGCATTTGGAACCGTTCAACACCCAGTCCGGGCCCTTGAGAATCGCCTTTGTTCTGGTGCCCCCGGCATCCGATCCAGCTTCCGGTTCTGTGAGACCAAAAGCGGCCAGCATTTCACCCTGGGCACATGGCACCAACCAAGCCCTCTTCTGCTCCTCCGTTCCAAACAGGTAGAGTGGCGAACAGCCGAGAGATACATGAGCGGCGTAAGTGATTCCCAGCGAACCCCAGACCCTGCTTATCTCCTCCACCGCTACAGCGTAGCTCACGGTGCTGCCACCCGCCCCCCCGTATTCCTCAGGAAAAGGCATCCCCAGAAGACCCAGTTCCCCCATCTTCCGAAGGACGTCGTTGGGAATCCTGCCTAGCTTCTCGTATTGCTCCACCCAGGGCGCCGCCTCGCCGTTGGCAAAGTCCCTGGCCAGGTTCCGCACCATACGGTGCTCCTCGCTAAGCTCGAAATCCAACCCTTTCCCTCCTTGCTCTGATGTAATTCCACGGAG
>JAMDCE010000561.1 GCA_023489135.1 Chloroflexota bacterium | reverse complement strand
CCAATTCCTCCCGACTGTTGCGTCAGGCTAGCCCATCCTCCGCAGACACAACGCTTGTGGACGTTGCCCAGGGCAGCTCGGAAAAGATCAATAGCCGCAGCGACTGATGCGCCTGCGGCAGCCTCTAGGACTGAGCCAGGGAACTCGTTGGCATCGTCCACAGCTTGCGTGCATCAAGGAGGTAATTATGCATAGTCTCCGGCTGCAATTGATGGGGGCTTTCGGAGTAGTCGTTCTCGTGGCCGTTGGCACCGTAGCGTTCACCGCCAATCGAGCCACTGTCAATGAGTTCCAGGTTTACGTTACCCGAGGTGGGCAGATGTGGGCACAGCGTCTCGCTCCGACCCTGGCTTCATATTACGCACGGAATAACAGCTGGAACGGAGTGGAAGCGCTCGTGCAAAGCCAAAGCCGAAGCGGCAATGGCCGCGACTGGGGAATGGGCTCCTGGATGATGGGTGGAATGAGAGGGCAGGATTGGAATTGGGGACCGATGATGATGGGTGGGGATATGTGGTCGACGATGGATTTACGCTTTGTTCTTAGTGACGTGGAGGGGAAGGTCATGGCTGACTCCGCGAACGAAATGAACGGACGGACCATCCCGGCAAGTAGCCTTAAGGGCGCGACTCCCATTCAGGTCGATGGACGCAACGTGGGATGGATTGTAGCTACTCCGCTTGCCGTACAGGCCACAAATTCCTCCAGCGGCGATTATCTGAACTCTGTCAACAACTCCATCTTGCTTGCTGCGCTCGGATCGGGCGCCGTGGCTTTGGCTCTTGGTTTCTTGCTGTTTCGCCAGATTACCTCGCCCCTTGGGGCCTTGACCATAGCGGCCGAGGTGATCGCGGCGGGTGATCTACGTCATCGCGCTGCAGTGCCCAAAGGCGGTGAGATCGGCAAGCTCGGGCGGGCTTTCAATACGATGGCAGATAAGCTAGCGCGACAGGAAGATCTGCGGCGTGTTATGCTCGCGGATGTGGCCCACGAGCTGCGCAATCCCTTGAGCGTGGTTCAGGGCCAGCTCGAAGCTATGCTCGATGGAATCTTACCCTTAAATCCCGAAAGCGTCGTAGCTGTTCACGAGGAGACGGTGCTTCTTGGCCGCCTGGTAGGTGACTTACGTCTGCTGTCGCTCGGCGAGGCAGGACAACTCAAGCTAAAACGTGAACCGGTGGACCCCGCAGAACTCGCCAGACGTGTGGTCGAGCGCGTCCTGCCGCAAGCTCAGGAGAAAGATATCAGGCTTGACGTGGACGTATCTTCTTCGACGCCGAGCGTTCAGGCGGATGCCGACCGAATCGCGCAAGTGATCCGCAACCTGGTGTCGAATGCACTGCGCCATACGCCTAGCGGGGGACGGATAACGATCGGAGCGCACTCCGCGAACGGCATAGTGCGTATCAGCGTTGCCGATACAGGGACGGGAATTGCTCCTCAAGACCTGCCTAACGTCTTCGACAGATTCTATCGAGGTGACAAATCAAGCACGTATGGCCGGGAGGGTACGGGCTTGGGTCTGGCTATCGTCAAGCAGCTAGTGGAGGCGCACGAAGGGCAAGTGGGCGTCGAAAGCGATGTAGGAAAGGGAACGCAGTTCTGGTTCACTCTGCCTGTTGCCAGTAATTCTGGTAGCTAGCCAAGCCTGCGAGATGGCCAGAATACCTGTGTGGGGAGGATGTGGAGATGAAGAGTCACTCTCCGTGTATGAAATCCGCGGATACATCTCGATGGCCCGAGACTTAGCATTTAGTCTATCACGCTTGCCCTCGAAATGCTGCGCCCGGCGGTTGGCCTAACAACTTAGGGTACTCTATGAAGGAGTGCAATAACTTCGTCAGTCAAGGTACACCCGAAACGTCAAACCTTCGCCAGGGGCAGGGTAAAACAAAAGGTACTTCCTTTCCCGACTTCGCTTTGCACCCAAATCTTGCCCCCTTGCATCTCGACCAGCCGTTTGGTGATGTATAGCCCAAGCCCCGCTCCCGGCGGTCCCTTAGTCTCGGGTGCAGCTAGCCGCACAAACCTGCCAAATAGCCTTGGAATTTGGTCGGCGGGAATTCCCGGGCCATTATCCCGCACACATATCTGCGCCATGCCGGCCCGAGCGTCGGCCTGCACGTGAATCGTCGTGTTCTCGAACGAATACTTGATTGCGTTGCCCACGAGATTGACCAGGATCTGCTCCAAGTGGTCGGGGTCGGCGTAAACCTCAATACGTTCGTCGGCCGATACCTCTATCTGAATGCCGCGCGACTGAGCCTGAAGGGCCATCCGTTGCGCTACGCCGTCCACCGGGTCAAGCAAGTGCAGCCGACGAGGGGAGAAGGCCAGGGTGCCGGATTCTATGCGCGAGACGTTCAGGACTTTCTCCACCAGGTCGGATAGGCGGCTAGCCTCCCTATCGATTGAATCGATGGCTTTCAGTGCCTGCTCTTGCTTCTGGAGTGCCGGTACTCGTGAGCCCAGGTACTGTGCCCAACCCTTAATAACGGTTAGCGGGGTGCGAAATTCGTGGCTCGTGATGGAGATGAACTCGCTCTTTAGTTGATCCAACTCTTGGAGTCGCTGAACCCGTTCCCTCTCTGCTTGGTAGAGCCGGGCGTGCTCGATGGCCACTGCTGCTTGAGAAGCAAAAGCACCGAGAATGGCCGCATCCGTTTTGCCGAATCTGGTTAGGCGACGATTGAACACGTAGAGAACGCCCAACGGCCTGTCATCTTTCAACATGGGGGCGGCAATACCAGAAACGATCCCTTCTTCTCGAAACATCTCCAGCGCACGTTCCCCAACCCTAGTTTCGGCGAAGTAGTTCTCCACCGCAACAGGCTCGCCTTCG
>JAMDCE010000332.1:1663-2860 GCA_023489135.1 Chloroflexota bacterium | reverse complement strand
TAGGGCCTCGACTGGTTAATCTGGAGCGGGCCATCAACGCCCGCCTGGGCCTATAGCGCCGGGATGACACATTGCCCAAGCGATACTTCGACGAGCCCATGCCCCAGCGGCTGACCGAGGGTCACCACATCGATCGGGCCGACTTCGAAGCCTTGCTGCCATGCTGGCTCGTACACCCGCTACTACCGGCTGCGGGGCTGGGATGACGAGGGCCGCCTTTCTCCCTCTCAAGAAGCGGCCATACAGGAGTTCATGCAACCGTGAGAGCTCGGCGGTCTGTCCAAACGACGCTCCTTTCCAAGATTGGCTTGCTAGCATGAAAACCCTTATAATAGTGCCACCCTATTGATTTGCCCTAACTATGCCCATCTTGATGCGAGGGGCAAGGATCCAGAGTGAGTATACCTTGACAACTGCTGCTTCAATCGACCGTTCGATTCGCAAAGCCAGACAAGGATTCGGCTTGAAGCTGAGGCCAAGCTCTGCATTCAGGAGCACATCCGTGGTGGAATGCTAGAACTCGCCTGGTCATACGTGCTGGATTTCGAGAATGCCGCCAATCCGTTCGAGGAGAGACGCATAACGATCAGCGAATGGCGGCAGTATGCTACAATCGATGTTGAGGAAACATCAACAATTTTGGAGCAAGCCAACGCGCTGGTTGGGTTAGGTCTGAAGGCGAAGGATTCCCTGCACATTGCGTGTGCGATTGCTGGGGAGTGTGCGTACTATATCACCACGGACGACGACATCCTCAAGCGCGGGAAAAATGTGCAGGCAATCAGTATTGTCGACCCAACTGCTTTTGTCCGGGAGATGAACCTATGAGGACAGATACCGAAATACGCCTGCGTGGACTCCGTGCCCTGTTGGAGGCTCTGGGCCCCTTGGAAGCCGAGCGCTTTGTCACCTTGATTTTGCGAGAGCCTTTCGACTATACGAGTTGGCAGAGACAACTCTGGGCTGACAGGACTGTGGACGAAATCAGCAAGGCTGCGATGAAACTGCGTCGCTCCTCGGCCAACAAGCACCGCGAGCCGAAGCGCTGAGGCGGTTCGGCTCTTAACTCGAGCGCGACGAGGAATATGGCTATCCGCTCAGCGCCAAGGACAAGCAGATATGGTGAATGAGGGCCCTAGGCACAATACGGTTTAGTTAAGCGACAGAAAAGAATAGGGATGACAACTTTGTCGAGTT
>JAMDCE010000332.1:0-1653 GCA_023489135.1 Chloroflexota bacterium | reverse complement strand
ACGCGGTCGTCCAATGACAGCGGGGATTCATAAACGATGAAGACCACGAACTACTTCGCTCACGTGCGGGCGAGGCCTGATCGTGCTACAATCACAGATGAGTTGTGATCAATGAGGGTTAAATTCTTCTCAGACACAGATACCGCCTTGGTTGAGTTTACTGACAACGAAGTCGAGGAAACCAAGGAAATCGGTGAGAACATCTACGTCGACCTGGACGGCAATGGCAATCTTGTAAGTATGACTATAGAACACGCGCGTTCAAATGCACGGTTACAGGAGTTCTCGTTCTTCGAAGTTGCCGATAAAGCATCCTAGAGCGGGTATACGAGACAGCATGGCGATAACGGGGCCCCAATCTCAGCGCCTCTCCTTCGAGGGGCAGGAGCGCCAGGCCACTGCCTCAACCCTCGCTACCGTGGACAGGAGGTTACGATGACAACACGGCAGATCATTCTGGATATACCAGAGAAGGTGTTCCTCGCCGAGAAGACGGACGAAGTGTCCTTTGCACGAGAACTACGCATGTTAGCGGCGGTCAAGCTATATGAACTCGGTCGCTTATCGTCCGGTCGCGCTGCCGAGCTGGCCGGTATGCCTCGTGTGGAGTTCCTGCTGGCTCTGGGCCGCTACAAGGTATTTCCTTTTCAGGCCGAACTAACCGACTTGGAAGGCCAACGTGACTGAAGCCATCAGCAACACCTCGCCTCTGCTCTATCTCCATCGCATCGGGGCCATCGACTGGCTGCCACGGTTGTTCAGCGAAGTGTGGATGCCCACGGCTGTGCTCTCTGAACTCAGAGAAGGCCAGCAGAGAGGCTATGACGTTCCTAGCCCAAGCAACTATCCGTGGCTTCAAGTTGTGGACCCGCGTGCCACACCTTCGGAATGGCTGTCGCTAGACTTAGGTGTAGGCGAATTGGCTGCCATGGCTCTGGCACTCGAAAACCCCACGTGCGTGGTATTGCTGGATGACATGCTGGCCCGTCGCACCGCTCAAGCGGCTGGGTTAAGAGTTTGGGGGACGTTGAAGGTACTGCTGGAAGCAAAGGCGCAAGGCTTAACAGATAGAATTGGGCCTCTGGTCAATCGTCTAAGCAATTCAGGAATGTGGTTGTCTGGTGAGGTGCGCCAGCGTATTTTGATGTTAGCCGGTGAGAGATCTTAGGTGCTCGAATGACAAAGCTCGAAGAACTAGAGAGGGCGATCGCCTCCTTGTCCGATGAGGAATACCGCGAGTTTCGTCGCAGGTTCTTGGAGAAGGATTGGGAGAGATGGGACAAGCAGATCGAAGAGGACTCGGAAGTCGGAAAGCTAGATTTCCTGGTCAAGGAAGCGCATGAAGCCAAGAACGGCGGACATCTCAAGGATATATAATGCAAAAGACCGTTTCTGCACCATGCCCTTCATTTTGGATGCGCGTCTCCAACTGGCCTTGGAGCCGAGCATCGGGCCTATCCTAGCGTGGAATAAGAGCCAGACCATAACCTTGGGGACACCTGGTATTGAGTCAGTACAGGCTTCATGGGATGGTGCCAAACCGGGGGAAGAAGTAAGTGAGGAAAATCTATGAACTCAAAACCAGAAGGAGCCGGTGCTCGAGCTTGTTGGTTTGTTGGAGCCAGTTATGACTCTTAGTTTACGACCATCGCC
>JAMDCE010000132.1:2570-2850 GCA_023489135.1 Chloroflexota bacterium | reverse complement strand
CGATTTGGTTTTGGCGCCAAGCCTGGTCCAGGGCGATGGGGCAGCTGACGAGATTTGTCAGGCTATTGAGGCGCTGAATGAATGTGCCGAGGTGGACATCATCATCGTGGCGCGTGGTGGCGGATCGATAGAGGAGCTATGGCCTTTCAACGAGGAGAAAGTTGCGCGCGCTATTTACGGGTCGCGCGTGCCAGTCATCACCGGCATTGGCCACGAGACCGATTTCACTGTTGCCGATTGGGTCGCCGATTGCCGAGCTCCCACTCCCTCGGTGGCGGCA
>JAMDCE010000132.1:0-2457 GCA_023489135.1 Chloroflexota bacterium | reverse complement strand
TAGATGCCCTCAGAAATCGCCTTGTGCAGACTGCGCGAGCCAGGGTCGATGCGCGGCGCTCCGAGTGCAGGCATCTCGCAGAAGGGCTCGCTCGTACCTCGCCTCTAGCGCTTCTCGAACGGCAGAAGCAGCGAGTTGACGACCTGTCCAAGTGGATGGACGTGCAGGTGCGTCATTATCTCGATCTCGAGCGCGAAAAGCTGCGAAGCCTCGCCGCTCAACTGGAGTCGCTAAGTCCTCACAAGACGTTGGCTCGTGGCTACAGCGTCTGCCGTCGTGCCGCTGATGGTAAAGTTGTGAGCAGCGTTAGTCAGGTTGCAGATGGCGACGAGCTAGTCATCCGCGTCTACGACGGCGAATTCAAAGGCGAAGTCATTTCCACATAGGCGGTATCGCTAAACACAACCTTCTGTGGGCGGAGGTGCATAATTGGCTGGCGAACAGATGTCTTTCGAGGAGGCATTCGGGAAGCTGGAGGAGACGGTGGAGGCACTTGAACGCGGTGACCTCAGTATCGAAGAGACGGTGGCATTGTACGAGCAGGGGATGAAGCTTGCCAGGCTATGCCAGGGATGCCTTGATGCTGCCGAGTTACGCATCAACCAGTTAGTCGTTCAGGACACTGGCGAGTATGAGATAGCGCCCTTCAACGGAGAGAGATGATACGAGCCTGCTCGCAGCCTTACCTCGCCGGCTGCGCCAGCAAAGTCGTGCTGGGGATCAGGCCCCATCTCTCCGCAGGCCAGTAGCAAAGCCACGCCTTGCCGATGATGTCCTCCACTGGCACCATGCCCCAGACGTGGGAGTCTAAGCTGTTGTTCCTGTTGTCGCCCAGGACGAAGAAATTGTTCGGCGGCACCTTCTGCTTTTCTACATAGTAGTTCGGCTTGTCGAGGATGTAATTCTCTTCGAGAGGCTGGTCGTTGACGTAGACGTGGCCCTGCTTGATCTCCACCGTCTCGCCCGGTAAGGCGATCACTCTCTTAATGAAATCGCGGCTGGGATCTTTGGGATACTTGAAGACGATCACATCCCCGTGTTGTGGCTGGCCAAAAATGTAGAATTTACCCTCGTTATTCCCCACCTTTTCGCTCACGAATCGCTCGATCCTGGGAGAGATCCGCTTGAGGACTGCTGGATCGAATCGCCAGTAAACCGCTTTGTTTATCAGCAAATACTGTCCGCTTTGAAGGGTGGGTTCCATGCTGCGTCCCTCGACTTTGAAGTTCTGGACGACAGATCGGACGAGCAGGAAGATAATCACCGTGAGGATGATGGTCTCGAGGATCTCTCGAATGGCAGATTTCATTACGTGATTCCAGAGCGCTCCTTAGCCAGATTTTGCCAAAGGCTATTATAGTATATCGCCTCCATTATTGCCAACCGAGTTTGGCCCTCTGGCACATCCCCGGCAGCTGATTCCACCAGTTGTGCGTTGGAGCAAGGCAGCGGGCGTGTCCATGGCACATATCTTGCAACCCCTTCCCCTTGTTGCCTCACTAGTGCTACTTCAAATCGCGAGATGTCTGCCAACGATTCCCTCTCCCTCTGGGAGAGGGTTAGGGTGAGGGCACTTTGCACCACATTTACGTAACTTTGAAACGGCCTAGCATCCACCTGGGAGTGGCCAGGCCAGTTTGATTCGTTCCATACGTTAAGGAGGTTGAGGCCGTGATCCCGTTCGCAGGAAAGCGAGGTTCTGTAGTTTCGGGCGTGATACCTGGTCTCAGGCAAACATCACGCCTGGCCGCAATCCTTGTGCTCGTAGCTATGCTTGTCCTCCAGCCAGCCACGTCGGCTTTTTCGCACAATGGCTTGGCGTCTCAGCCTGATCCAGCGCAGCCCCAGACAGAGAGCGGAGTCAGTGTCCCGGAGGTCAGTCCGCAAGATACTGCGCCGCCTCAACAGGACCCCCGATTCTTTCCTGCGACTGGCTTCCGCGTCTCTGACGACCGCTTCTTCGATTTCTTCAACAAACGCGGCGGCCTCAGAACTTTCGGCTTTCCAACCTCGCGCGTCTTTACGCTTCTGGGCACGCAGGTGCAGTTCTTCCAGCGCCGTATCATGCAGTTGCAGCCCGATGGCTCGGTGGGCCTGCTTAACGTAATGGATCCGGGACTGATGCCCTACAATCTTATCAACGGCGCTACCCTGCCTCCCCACGACCCGGACGTCGCGTCTCGCGCGCCTCAGCCAGGCTCGCCTAACTTCAGTCAGGCCGCGATCTCCTTCTTGCAGGCACAGGCCCCGGAAGTCTTCGACAACCAGCCCGTGCACTTCTTCACGACGTTTATGGACACCGTCACCTTCCAGGATGCGTTTCCTGGCGGGCAAGGCGACCCTGGTGCGCTCCTGGGCTTCGATCTGGAGATGTGGGGCTTCCCAACCAGCAATCCTCTGGTCGATCCAAATAACTTCGCCTTCATCTATTTGCGCTTTCAGCGAGGCATAATGCAT
>JAMDCE010000491.1 GCA_023489135.1 Chloroflexota bacterium | reverse complement strand
GCTTTGGTGCAACTTTTGGCGTGGCTATGGTAGCCAGTCTCATCGGCCTTTGGCCTACCTTCTGGACAATCGGCGTAAACATCTTCTTTTATCCTCTGGTCTTAGAGGTCGTAATGTTCTTCTTGGAAGGTGCCTTTCTCTACTACTGGGTCTATTCCTGGGATCGCTACGCCGACAAGAAGGGCAAACACCTTTGGTTTGGGGTATTCCAGGCCATTTTCGGTGTCATAACCATGCTGATCATTAATGGCGTTGGCGCGGTCATGCTTACGCCCCCGGCGAATATCACTTTACTGGGTGGCGGTAGCCTCGATAGCCTCGTCCGCAACTTTGGGCCGTTATATTGGAACAACCCCACCTGGCTGCCTCTCTCGATCCACAGGTTTGTGGGCGCTATATCCTTCACTGGCTTCCTGGTCGCCATTATGGCGGGCCTGTTCCAGTGGCGAAGTGGTACGGCTGAACGGAGAGCGATCTACAATTGGATGGGCGGCTGGGGGATGAAGATAGGGTTGGCCCCCTTGGTCTTGATGCCTGCTATTGGCTTTTTCTACGTAGAAGAGATACGTGGCGCCGCCCCAGGGGCCTTTGCGAATCTGATGGTGGGGCAAATTCGCTGGGTGTTCAATCTCCAGGTCATATTGTTGGGGCTGCTGTTCATCGCGGGAAACCTGTACCTGGCCCAGTCGCTTCGTTCTGCCATCTTCAGTGCGGCTACCAAAGCAATGGCCGTACGCTGGCTGGGTATCGGAGGCGCCATTGGCCTTGTTGTCGCGGTAATGTTTGCCTTGTGGGGTCTGTCTTCCGGCTTGGGACGGCCGGCCGAGAACTGGGGCATTGTAGCATTGGTGCTTGTCACCTATGCTATAGCCTTTGGCCTGCTCCTGTCTCGCCGTGAGGAAGGCCTGCAGTCCTTCAGTGTGGTGGGAGGCCTGCTTACTGCTCTTGTAACCATCTGGGCCCTGGTTGTGATGGTTCCCTTCAATCAGTTCGGCGTAAAGGACTTTTTCCTTGGCCAGATGATTCCGTGGAAATACGCCGGCCTCATCAGCATCTTTACCCTCAGCCTGACGAACATCGGTCTTTACTGGCAGGCGCAACGTCAGGTGGGGGGTGAGCGCAAGCAAGCGCCATCAGCTATCTTGCCAGCGCTATCCGGTATCCTGGCGCTGGCCATTATGTTCGTCATGGGCTACGCCCGCGAGGCGGCAAGAGCGCCCTACCTGGTTTTTGAGCAAGTGAAGGCGGCCATAGAACCCTTTGAGAAAGTTTCACCGACGGAGATCCCGTTGCCGACTATGGTCGCAACCATACTTATTCTGCTGGGTATGGTCGTCTTCTTAGCTTTGGGTTGGCTGATCGCTATAACCTCCCGCGCTCCCTGGGAAATGATTCCAGCCGAGGCTGCGTCTGCTCCCTCTACAGGGCAGGGTACCGGCGAGGCGTTGACGAAGGAGGTAGCATCGAAACTCTAGTAGGATCCCCAGTCCCCTAGAGACGCCCTGGCACAGGGCGTCTCTAGGTAGACGAATGTACATCTTTGTAGAAACGTCTGAAGCGTCTGAATGGAACATAGATGCAAGCAATGCGCGCAACTCCAGAGGGATCAGAGCTGTATAAACACATCGTTGTGGCCATAGATAATTCGGATTGCTCCAATTACGGCACGGATCTAGGCATTGACCTGGCGAGGAAGCTCGGCGTCAAGATCGTGGGCAACCACGTTTACGCAGCCAGGCTTCACGATATGCGCTTCCAACAGATGGAGTCTGGTCTGCCAGAACGGTATCAACGTGAAGACGAGTTGGAGAGACAGAGGCGAATCCACGATTCGCTTATCAGTAAAGGACTTGAGCTCATCTCGGAGTCGTATCTGGCCGGCTTTAGAGAAAGGTGCCGGCAGCTTTCGGTTCAATACGAAACTAAGATCCCGGAGGGCCGAAATTACGAGGAACTAATCAAAGATGTCCGAGCCAGCGATTACGACCTAATGATAATAGGTGCCTTAGGGATGGGGTGCGTTTCACGCAGCGTCATAGGCAGCGTGTGTGAGCGTGTCACGCGCGGCGTCCGCTGCGATGTGCTGGTCGTCAGGGAGAGTGCAGCGTTGGAAGGCGGCCGGCTGCTTGTGGCAATCGATGGGAGTTCCTGCTCTTTTGGGGCGTTGCACAAGGCGTTGGTGCTGAGTCGCACTTTTGGCTGTGAGGTGGAAGCTGTCGCGGTCTACGATCCTTTTTTCCACAGCGTAGCTTTTGGCAGTATCGCGAAGGTGCTCACAGAGGAAGCGGGTAAGATCTTCCGTTTCCGGGAGCAGGAGCAATTGCACGACGAGATCATAGATCGGGGCTTGATGAAGCTGTACGGTGCTCATCTGGAACGCGCCAAGGCTGTTGCCGCCGTTCAAGGCGTCGAGCTTACAACTTCGCTTCTGGCTGGTAAGCCTTTTGCCAAAATCGTCGAGTTCTTGGAAGAGCGTCCTTTCAACCTCGTGGTAGTGGGAAGATTCGGTCTCCACTACTGCGATGGCCTGGACATCGGCAGCACCGCCGAGAATCTCGTCAGGCTTGCACCCACCAATGTGCTGGTGGTAGGCGATAACCAATCCAGGGAAAATGATGGGGGAGCGGCCTTCCCGGAAGAGAGGGAATTGCCCTGGACGCCAGAAGCCGAGGCAACGCTCCAACGAGTTCCGCCGTTCGCACGGGGCATGGCTCGACGGGCTATCGATGAGCTGGCTCAGGAAAAGGGCTATTCGGTCGTGACGCCCAAAGTAGTGGCCGAAGCTCGACGAGGGATGGGGATGTAGGCCAGGGAGGTGATAACAGTGCAAGAGGCCTGTGTAGTTGTCTTG
>JAMDCE010000209.1 GCA_023489135.1 Chloroflexota bacterium | reverse complement strand
AGGTGAGGCAAGAGGCTTTCACGGTTTGAATGGAATTAGGGTTCTTTTGTTTGACGTGGGCGTGGGCCTGAATTCCCAGAAGCAGATCTTCTGGGGCTTGATGGCCGTGGCGATTGTCGTCTTCATTGTCTCGACTGTGGTCCTTTGGCCCGTGCTTACCGGGGCGGTGGCGTGAGTCTCGGCGCACCGGTCTTGCCGGCCCGGAATCTCTTTTTCAGAGCAACCCGATCCAACTGAGATCGAGCTAGAGAAATGCGAGGGAGCGGACGTGCAAAATAATCAGAGCTTACCCTATCCCGGTTCGAGAGGGGCGGTGGCCTGGCTGCTACAGCGCTTGACGGGCGTCCTGCTGCTCCTGACCCTCTTCATTCACATCTGGGTGCTGCATTTCGCCAATGTCGGGCAGGTTATCTCCTACGACAACGTGGCCTCGCGCCTGATAACGGCCTTCTTTGTGATCGTGGACTCTTCGCTGCTGGCCCTACTCCTTTATCATGGGCTCAACGGCGTGCGCAACGTTATTTTAGATTACTCCATCGGGCTCAAGGCTGAGCGAGCGGTAAACTGGGTTCTTATCATCGTAGGCCTGGCTACTTTTGTTTATGGCCTCAACGCTCTCCTGCCCTTTATTACCGGTCAGCCACTGTTCTATCGCTAGCGCCTATCACAAAGAACAGGGAGTCGAAATGGGGGCTGTTCTTGGCCTTGGCGCGCCTGGGAAGGCGTACTCTTAGGAAGACTGGATTGAATTCTATGGGCGATAAAGTCGGTTTTCACGTCTTTCGCTTCGATCCCGACCGAGACGTCGAGCCTCGTTACCAGGACTATTATGTGGAGGCTGGACCCAAGACGTTGATCCTTAGCGCTCTGATGGAGATCAAGGAGCAACAGGACGGCACCTTGAGTTTCCGCACGTCCTGCCGGACCGGCGTCTGTGGTTCTTGCGCCATGCTCATTAACGGGCGAACCAGGCTGGCCTGCAAGACCAAAGTAGAAGAGGTCCTCAAGGGCGGCAATACGATTATTATCGAGCCTCTGCGCAACCTCCCGGTGATCAAGGATCTGGTGATCGAGCAGAACGAGTTTTGGGAGAAGCTAATAGCCGTCAAGCCGTGGCTTATCACCGATCCCAACGAGCCGGAGCCTGAGAAAGAGCGCCTGATGACGGTGTCTGACAAGGACTTCGATCAGCTTCACGCCGCCACCGACTGCATCTTCTGTCAAATCTGCTACTCTGAGTGCCCGATGGGGGCCGAAGATCGCGCTTATCTGGGTCCGGCGGCCCTGGTGCGGGCCTTCCGTTTCATCAAAGATCCCCGCGATAAGGGAACCGCGGAAAGGATGCCCGTTGTCACCGGCCAGAATGGAGTCTGGCGGTGCCGTACGATTTTTAACTGTGCTGAAGCCTGTCCCAAGAGCATCAACGCCACCGCGATGATCCAGGACTTAAAGCGTAAAGCGGCCCTGGGTAAGCTAGGATTCGGACGTTAGATCAAGGGGAGGAGAGTCATTGGCGCCCGTTCATGATGTTTTGATTGTTGGTTCCGGTTTGGCCGGCCTCAGAGCGGCTGTGGCCATCGACCCGAAGCTGAGTGTGGCCATTCTCAGCAAGGTCTATCCCTTGCGCTCGCATTCCGTCGCCGCCCAGGGCGGGATCAACGTGGCGATTTCCGACGAGGATCGCTGGGAGTCCCACGCCTTCGATACCATCAAGGGAAGTGACTACCTGGCCGAACAGGACGCCGTCGAGTTCATGTGCGCCGATGGCCCTCGCGCCATCTACGAGATGGAGCACTGGGGCACGCTCTTCTCTCGGGACCAAGAAGGAAGGCTGGCCATCCGGATGCTGGGCGGAGCGGCTATGTCCAGGGCAGTCTACGCCGCGGACAAGACCGGACGGGCCATGCTGCAGACTCTCTACGAAAAGGCCCTGAAAGAGAAGCTGGACATCTACGACGAATGGGTCGTCACCTCTCTGGTAGTCGAGGATGGTAAAGCCCGGGGCGTCATCGCTCTCGATCTGCGCAGCGGAAAGCTGGAGAGCTTCCTCGCCAAGGCGGTGATTTTCGCCACTGGTGGGTCTGGCATGATGTATTCCCGGACCACCAACCCCTATGCCAACACCGGGGATGGGATGGCTATCGCCTACCGGGCCGGTATTCCTCTCAAGGATATGGAGTTCATTCAATTCCATCCCACCAGCCTCCCTGGCACTAATGCTTTGATCTCGGAAGGAGCGCGCGGTGAAGGAGGCTTGCTCTATAATGCCAGGGGCGAGCGTTTCATGGAGCGCTACGCGCCTAAGGCGATGGAGGTGGCCCCGAGAGATATTGTCTCCCGATCCATCCAGACCGAGGTCAACGAAGGCCGGGGCTTCCCCGGTGGTTACGTCGAGCTGGATGTAAGCCACCTCGGCAAGGACATTATCTTGCGGCGGCTGTCGGAGATCCACGATTTGGCCATTGCCTTTGCCGGGGTGGACCCCATCAAAGAGCGAATTCCCGTGCAGCCGGGTCAGCATTACATTATGGGTGGGGTGGCCTGCAACAAGGATGGCGAGACGACCGTTGAAGGGTTCTACGTCGCCGGCGAAGTCGCTTGCGTCAGCGTTCACGGCGCCAACCGCCTGGGCGGCAACTCTCTTCTGGATACCATCGTCTTCGGCCGACTGGCTGGCATAAAGGCCTCCCAATACGCCCTGTCCGCCGACCATTTTTCTTTCCCCACGGACGCCCTGCGCCAGGAAGAAGGGCGAATTGAGGCGCTGAAGCGGCGAGAGGGGAAAGAGAACTGGGGGCAGATCCGCACCGAGCTCCGGTCGATGATGATGGACAAAGTGGGCATTTTCCGCACA
>JAMDCE010000174.1 GCA_023489135.1 Chloroflexota bacterium | reverse complement strand
AAACGGCTGAGGAGATTGAGGAATTCCGAAGACGCTGGAGCCCCTACCTCCAGGGTGATGACGTACTGCTGGTCAAACCGTTCGATACTTTTGCCGGTCAGACCGAAGATCGCGGTCGTTCTCGCAACGGAGACAGTTCCACCTTCTACGAGTTCGTACCTTGCGAGTTTCTTTGGCGCAATCTGGCCATCTTCTGGGACGGTCGGGTGACCTCGTGCTGCTTTGACGTCGATGGTAGACTGACTGTTGGAAATCTCGAAGGGACTTCTCTCACCGAAATATGGCTTGGGCAGTTACTGCAGAACTTGCGGTGGGTCCATGAAAGGGGCCTTTTCGAGCGCCTACCCTTATGCGGGCAGTGTAGCAAGACTAAGGAGTTCGGTCCTGATGCTCGGATGCGGGCCGAAGACTGGCCGGGAAGCACTGAAGTGATCCGCGTGGGCGACCCGCCCAGCGATAACCTGTTCGGTGCTGGCTGGTATCCGGTAGACCAAACGGACCCACCTGTCCGTTGGACCAAGAGGAAGGCCTCGGTTTTCCTCAAGCTACCCTCATCGGCCGATGCAATCCAGGTCCTGTGCTCGAGCGGCTTCCCCTGCATCGACGGTACTCCAACCGCACTGAAGCTCCTAATAGACGACGAGGTCCGCGGGCAATTCGCGCTCTCTGACAATAATTGGCATGTCCTGCAGTGCCGCCTTTCGGGGAGAGAACGAACGGAGGTTGTGAAGCTTGACATAGTGGTCGCGGAAACCTGGTGCCCCCACACAGTTACTGGTAGCGGCGATATGCGCGAGTTGGGTATCGCCGTGAGAGAGATTCGTGTCCGATAAAACCGCTGCGGAATCAAGAAAAGCAAATGTCGAGATCGTTCAGAGACTGCTGGCCTCCGATCCAGCGTGGGTGGAATGGTCCAAGAATAGGCCGCTATGTGGCGGTCATCACGTGGTGGACCTGCAGACCGCCTTCGACTTCAGCATCGCGGTGCTGAATCTGCGCGCCGAGCCGGGCGATCTAATTCTCGATCTTGGATCTGGCTGCTGCTGGGCCTCAGAGTGGCTCAATCGGCTGCGGTTCAGGACGGTATCTCTCGACATATCTGTAGATTCGTTGAAAATTGGGCAGGAGCGTCTTGGTCTCGACAGCCGCCTGAGCCGCGACTTGGCAAACTTCGTCACCGGTGACGCGGAGGAACTTCCGTTCGCTGATGAAAGCTTCGACGGGGTCGTCTGCATTAGCTCATTTCATCATCTCAGCGATTACGAGAAGGCGCTGCGAGAGATCCGGCGCGTTCTCAAACAGGGACGCCGCGCCGTTTTCTCCGAGCCCGGGTGCACTCACAGTCAGCGCGTTAGCAGTCTTCAGGCCGAGGCCGAATTCGGAACCCCTGAACGGGATATCCACCTGCCCGAACTCTTCGGCCAAGCCCGAAGAGCGGGCTTCGAGCTCGTTTGTCTGGAGCCCTACGTTTATCCCTGCAACTTGACTCTGAGTGAGGAAGACTGGGATGGTCTCAAGAAGGGCGAGGGAAGAATCTTAGATAAATACGTTGGCACTTTAGTTAGATCTGTGGAAGAGGACCATCCGACTGTGGTTATGGTAAAGGGTGGATCGCGGGGACTCGACAGCCGGTACCCCCATCTGCTGCGGGCAGACATCGAGCTCTTGGAGTTTCCAGGGACCGTCACTTCGGGTGAGTTGCTCCAGGGAAAGGTGTTGGTGCGAAACACGGGCGACACGCCGTGGTTGGCCGCACCGCAAGAGGCTGGAGGTCACGTCACTCTTGGATTGAAGGCGCTAACCAGAGACGGGAGAGTGGTTTCAGACTCTCTCTACAGGGCGGCTCTGCCTCGAAATCTTAGTCCGGGGGAGGAAGGAGAGATTGCGCTGGCCTTTGTGATAGGTCTGGCCCCTGGCTCCTACCAGTTGAAGTTCGATATGGTGGATGAGCTGATCTGCTGGTTCGAAGAAGGAGGGTCGTCTCCCCGGCTGGGTCAGCTCACCGTAATGGCGCGGTCTGAAGAGCGCGGCCTTGTGGAAGGAGAATCGCCAGTGGACACGGTGCAGATCGGCGCCGACGACGTCGACGTGAAGGCCCTCGTGCGGCAAATTCGCGAACAGGTCGCTCAGAGAGGCGTCGAGGCCCGTGCGGAGCAGCAGTTGTTAGTGGAGACGCAGGAAGAGCTCTGGCGCGAGCAGAGGGAGAGCTGGACCGTCTCCGAGCCGCCAGAACGAGTGCCCCCTCCTAGCCTGGAAGAGTGCGAGGTCGTTCCCGGTGAGTACGCGATAGACTGGCAAAATCCCATTCTTGGCCCCCTAAACGCTCAACTGCGCAAGATAATCAACGCGGAATTGCGCGCCTATGTCCGACCAATGCTGGAAAAGCAGACCCATCTCAACTACAAGATCAAGGACCTCTTCCGCGAAGTGCACCAACTGCGGCTGGACCTTCATAAGTTGTCCCGTGAAGCGGACGAGCACGTTGCGCTTGAAAATGCTCGGCAGCGGCAGAACGATGTGGAAATGGCCAGCCTCCGGGATGGCTGGCTGTTCGGCCTGGCGGAATTTCACGAATTGCCTGAAATGGACTATTTTGTGTTTGAGGAGGAGCACCGCGGATCCGAAAACGAGATTCTGGAGCGCCAGCGGGCCTATCTTCAGCACTTTAGAGGCTGTCGCAACGTGGTCGATCTGGGCTGCGGCCGGGGAGAGTTCCTGGAGCTGCTGCGCTCGGAGGGCGTTGGCGCGGTCGGGGTTGATGTCGATTCTCGGATGGTCCAACGGTGCCGGAGCAAGGGACTGAAGGTATATCAAGCTGATGCTCTGAGTTACCTCGAATCTTTGGCCGACCGCACCGTC
>JAMDCE010000529.1 GCA_023489135.1 Chloroflexota bacterium | reverse complement strand
CCGGCGGGGGGATCTCCCCTATCTCACCGGTGATGGAGCGAGCTTGAAGGTCTAGGTCTTCGTGGCGAGAGGGAGGCCGCTTGCTACTCCAGGGAGGGTAATGCCCCAAATAGTCCCTTCACCGAGGCCTTGCGAAAGCATGTTATGATTCACTGGCCGAAGCCGGAGGATGGCCCATACTTCTTCAGGGAGTTTTTCGATGCCGATCGTTTCTTTAGGAGGAAAGACGCCTCGAATTGCTGACGGAGCCCTTGTCACCGAAGGAGCCTGGATAATCGGGGATGTGACTATCGAAGAAGGCGCTAGCGTGTGGTTCAACGCGGTGATCCGCGGAGACATGGACTCAATCGTCATTGGCCGAAACAGCAACATTCAGGATCTCTGCATGATCCACGCCGACCGAGGAATGCCCGTGCTCATCGGCCGTGGTGTGACGCTCGGCCACGGGGCCATCGTTCACGCCGCCACCGTGGATGATAACGTGCTAATCGGCATGAATGCCGTCGTCCTGAACAGGGCGCACATCGGCGAAGGTTCCATCGTCGGAGCCAACGCCGTAGTCTCCGCGGGAAAGGACATACCTCCGCGTTCGATGGTTCTGGGAATCCCGGGCAAAGTGGTTCGGGAAGTAGACGAAGAAGGGCTTGATCTCATCAAGCATCACGCCGACTCCTACCTCGAAACGTGCCGTCTCTACCATCCCGGGGCCGCTCCGGGCGATTACGAAGGATAGCGGGGCCGGCTCACTCTTCGAAAAGACGGGCGAGTTCGTCTCGGGCGAAGATTGGTAGCTCCTCCATTCGGCCATCAGTCTGGAAGAGAGCTCCTTCCGCTGGATCAGTTGCTTTTCCAATGACCGCCGCGGGTAGGCCTACCTTCTGGAGAGCCTTCACCACCCGCCCGGAATCCTCAGGGGTCGTGGCCAGGATTAGCGCGCCCGAGGCAATCAACCCCAGCGGGTTCAGGGCAAACCACTCGCAAAGACGCCGTGTTTCAGGATAGATATGGATTGTGCGGCCATCGATCAGAAGGCCAACGCCCCCTGCCGTGGCCATCTCTCTTAGACCTGTGGCCAGGCCGCCTTCGGTTGGGTCGTGCATAGCATGAACACGCGCCACAGAGGCGGCTGTGGCGGCGTCGCGAACGACGCTGATCCCAGGGGACCGCAAGAATCTCTGGCACTTTCCGACGAAATCACGAGGGAAGGCCTGCTCCAGTTCCGCGGCCTTCTCTCTGGCGATGACCGCCGTACCTTCTATGGCGATGCCTTTGGTAAGAATGACGTGGTCGCCCACCAGCAAACCCTTAGGCGAAACCAGTCCATCCGGTCTCACTTCGCCCAGCATGTGACCCACAACCAAGGGACGATTCAAGCCGTAGCTAATCTCGGTGTGACCTCCGCAAAAGGCAATCCCTAGCTCCCGACAGGCCTCGGAGATTTGGCCGAAGATGCCCTCCACCAACTCCTCGGTAGTTCTTCCCTGAGGCAGCAAAATGGTGGCGAGGAACCACTTGGGACTCCCACCCATAGCAGCCACATCGTTGGCGTTCACGTTGACCGTATACCAACCGATTTCGTCCGTGGCAAAGGTAACGGGATCGGTCTTAGCAATCAGATATCGCTCGCCAAACTCGATTACCGTGGCATCCTCGCCGATACCCGGACCGACGATGATCCTATCATTTACGGAGGTATAGCGCTGGAGCAGCCGCGCTAGGAACTCTGGGCTTAGCTTTCCTACTGGCAAGTGATTCTGCATGGCTACTCAGATCGGCCTGACCTCTCTAAACTTGGCCGGCATTATAACACACCGCTAGACCCTGAAGAGTATCGCAACCATTTTCGCGCTCATACGTTTTTGTTTCGCAAGAGATCTCTTCACTTCAGGCAAATTTAGGACTATTGTCCTACCCCCAATATCTGGTATAAAATTTGCCTGAAGACGAGTATTATATTGACAGAGAAGTAACGCGTTTGTCCGGCGTGACACGACAGCTTAGCTAACGATCTTCCCTCCACACGGCAGCGAGTCGTACGGCGTGAGCACGAAGAGGGGGGGTGGGACCATGAGCCTGGATGACATCGTGAAGAGAATGAGCGATCAAGTGCTACAGATCTGGATCGAAAGTTGCGGCGTTAATCCCGACCTTTCCAACGCCGTCTACCTGGCTCTGCTCAAGGAGCAGCAAAGGCGTAAGCGACTGGTCTCTCCCACCGAGACCGCCTCTGCTCGCGAGCTGGTTCACCACTGATCATCTCAACGATAAGAGGAATTGGGAAAGGGCTTCCGACTAAGATTAAAGGTGGAAGCCATTTCTCAAGTTGAGTTTCTTGCTGAACGTGCAGCACCGGTAGCCTTCGCCGGATGGTCTTTCCGCTCAAACCTCTCCGTGCCCGCCCTCTATCCCAATGGGCTCGTGAACCACAACGCGTCTTAGCGCCGCCCAGGTGTACCTGAGACCGACCATGACGCACAACAGACTCGGAACGCCGATCAAAACCAGAAGCAGAGCGATGACTCGCCTGGGAAGGCCGGCGGCGAGCGCGTACCATTGCCAGAGGTCGAAGAGATGAGGAATCGGCGTGTCAGAGCTCGATGTCCCTTGATACCAGAGCCAAAGTCCATAACGTCGGGCCGGTGGAGAGGGAATCGGCAGGGCCTCGCGTAGCGCCATCGTTTCACCATGTTGGCGCAACTCTAGCGTCTGGAGCATCAGACCCAGATTCTCGTCGCGAGGCACCCCTTTTTGCACCAGGCTCGGATTCCACGTGTCGCTTCGCAAGTCCAGCTCAGCGCCACGCCGGGCCTGATCGGGCCTTATCTGGAAATCTAGCTCCCACCACACTTTCTCACCAGTG
>JAMDCE010000600.1 GCA_023489135.1 Chloroflexota bacterium | reverse complement strand
TCACGACCTCCGCCAAGTGCTGGAGCCAGAACGCGAGGAACTGGCTCAGTCCCGCTACGTGCTTTACAGAGATAGCCGTTACCACCTATCGCTCGGCCACGGTGGCGTGGTCGATGTCGAGTTGTTCGAGAGAGGGCTGCAAGCCGGGCCTCTCGAATCAGACCTTGAGACGGCAATTGCGAGGTTGGAGGAAACGACCCAGCTTTACAAGGGCGAGTTGATGCACGATCTGCCGCAAGAAGAGTGGTGCCAGGCCGAAAGGGAGAGGCTACAGGAACTTTATCTTTCAGGACTGGAACGCCTGGCAGGCCTGTACGAGCGCAAACGGGACTTCGGCTCTGCGCTAGTCTGCTACAAGCGAATTCTTTCGCTCGACGATTGCCGCGAAGAGATACACCGCGCATTGATCAACCTGTACGTCAAGATGGGCAATAGAAGAGAAGCGATCAAACAGTATCACGCGTGCGTCCGCTTGTTGCGGGAAGAGCTAGGCGTGCCGCCAGAACCAGCCACAAAGCTAGCCTATGAGAAGGCGCTAATCTAATCCACAGCCTGATCTCCATCGTCAGACCTCAAATTCCCTCCTGTAACCTGTTTGTAAGGCTCCTGTAATAAGTAAGCTCTAGAATAGTCGACAATGTCGTGGCGTGCTGTTAGCGATGCGCGGCTGTCGCGGGTCTGGAGTAGAGATATGTGTGTGAGGCACGAAGCCGATACTCCCGCAGTTGAAATGGTGAAAGGCGTCCGCCGCAAGCTGCTGGGAGCCGGCGAGCGGCTGATGCTCATTCAATTCGAGATCAAGAAGGGAACTCCTGTGCCAGAGCATCGCCACGAGAGCGAACAGTCTGGTTACGTGCTGGAGGGGAGGTTCGAAGTGGTTATCGGTGGCGAAAGGCAGATGCTCGGCCCCGGCCACTCTTACTTCATTCCCAGCAACGTGCCTCACTCGGGCTTCGTGCACGAGGACGTTAAGTTCCTGGATGCCTATTCGCCTCCACGCGTCGAATACCTGGGCTGATCGCTGCTGGGTGGGATCTGAGATTTGAATATCAACAATCAACGTTACCCCAATAAACTGACGGAGATCATCAAGATAGCCGCTGAGCTGTTCTATGATAACGGGTACGACAAGACGACGATGCGCGACGTTGCCAACGCTACCTCGCTTACGACAGCCGGCCTGTACCATCACATCGAGAGCAAAGAACACCTCCTATACCTCATAAACGTGAACGCTTTCGAGGAGTTGGAAAAATATGTATTCGGCCCCGTGGGAAAGCTGAGCGATCCGTGCGAGAAACTCAGGATGCTGATCGAAGGCACGGTGCGATTGATTCTCTCACGCAAAGAGGTTGTCATACTTTTGCGAGAGAGGGCAGGCATCCAGGGTACCTACGGCGAAATCATAATGGAAAAGAGGAGACGCTATTACAAGCTTACCGAGAGCATCCTGCTCGAACTCAAGGATAAAGCAGAGGCCGAAGAGGCCGTTGACCCTAAGGTGGCAGCCTTCGGCCTCATCAGCATCAGCAACTGGCTGCCGATGTGGTACAACCCACGAGGAAGGCTGACCGAGCCTGAACTCGCCAACTCTATCTTCAAGCTCGTCACCAGTGGGTTTCTGTTGGGAACAACGCCGTGAGGCTCTGACCAAACATTGCTGTGACCCTTACCTAACGAACGTTAGGTACGTCAAATGTACTGCAAGGCCACGTGCTCCGCATCGGGGAAGGAAAATCGATAAGAAAGTGAGGGACGGCCAATGACAAGGGAAGATGCTGGCTTCTGGATGAAGGACATTGAAACGGCCAGCCCAGAGAGAATTAGAGAGCTTCAACTTCTCAAGTTACGAAAAATGCTGGGCTATGTGGAGGAAAGGTCCAAGTTTTATCAGGAGAAATTCTCGAAGGAAAAAGTCTCCATTTCAAAAGTCGCGAAACTGGACGACCTTTGCAAACTGCCTTTCACAACCAGGGACGAAATAGTTGCCGACCAGGAAAAGCATGGGCGGATGGGTAGACTGATGGCGACGGAATTTACGGACCCTGGTCAATCTATTGGTTTAACCGGGGTCAAGTTCAGCGCCTCCGGCCAACGCATCAGAGTAATCATATCCGTCGCCGACGCTGCTTTCCAGGGGAAACTGGCGGCAAGAGGACTTGCCAGCGCCGGCGTGACGCCCGATGATTACTTATACATTGCCGATTATCCACAGTTCAATCTTCTTTACATGCATATGGGACTTGGTTCAATCAATTTGGGATCTAAGTCCCTCCTGGTAGGCATGGAGCGAGCCGAAAGAAACTCTAGCATCTTCCCCTCGCTATATCCACCCTCGGCCTATTACATAACGCCCAGTTATGCCAAATTCGTCCTCGCCCTTATCGAAAAAACGGGCAAGAAACACCCGATAAGGACAGTTTTGGGTTGGAGCGAGCCAGGATACTCTCTGCCATCCTGGAGGAAACGCTTCGAGAAGAAGTGGGCGGAGGTTAGCAGCGCTCCAGGGGTCAAGGTGTGCGATGCATACGGCTTGGTAGAGGTCGGTTTACTGGGTTTCGAATGCAGGCAACTGAATGGGTTGCATGGCTTCGAAGACGCCTACATCTACGAGGTCGTGGATCCCAAGACGGGCGCGACCCTGTCTCCAGGCGAAGAGGGAGAGCTTGTCGTCACTCATCTGGAAAGATTCGGCATGCCCCTGATTCGGTACAGGACTGGAGATATCACCACCATAGACGACCGCCCGTGCACGTGTGGCAGAACCCATTTGCGATTGAAGGGGATCAAGGGCAGATACAGCCAGCGATTGGAGATCGCTGGAAAGACAATATACGCGAGCCAGGTTGAGGAGATAATCGGCAGTGTA
>JAMDCE010000017.1 GCA_023489135.1 Chloroflexota bacterium | reverse complement strand
ATCAGGCACTGCAAGATGCAGGAATCAAAAGTGGGCCAATAGTTCTCACCGAGGTCGGAGTGGCTAAAGGGTGGCGACGAATGGGCCAGAACACTGAGGCAGTTACGGCCGATTTCGCCTGGCTCGCCGACGAGACGGCTAGAGATGATTACATGCTTGGATTCGCCATTTTTGGCGTTTTCTCAGGCTCAGGATGGGAATCATTCGATCTCGGTGGCACCTCGGTTCTCGATCTCATGGGCCGCTACGATCCCACGAATTCACCCCTCACGTCGCCAACGCCGACAACTTCAAAGGCAAGGTGAAACGAAAGGTAGTGGCCTTGCCGACCTCAGACTCGACCCAGATGCGTCCGCCGTGGGCTTCCACTATGCCTTTGGCGATATATAGGCCAAGTCCCAGACCAGGTATCTGTGGTCTCTCGACCTCCTTAGCACGATAGAATCGAGTAAAGACGAGTGTTTTCTCTTCGGAAGTGATGCCGGGACCGTAGTTAGTAACCGATGCTATCAATTCGCGCGGGCCGACACGTATCTCCACCCTGATTTCTGTGTTAGGATACGAATACTTCGCGGCATTGGAGAGAAGATTAGTCACTACTTGTTCGATCCGCCCCGGGTCAGCTTCGACAGGTGGCGTCGAATCGGGTATATCAACCCGCACGATGTGGCCCCTCGTCACCTGTGCTGACCGATCGACCGCCTCGCGGACAAGCTGGCCTATGTCCACAGTCTCCTTCTTCATCGCCAACTGCTTGGCTTCGATACGAGAGGCGTCAAGAAGATCCTCGACCATCCGATTCAACCTTCTTGCGCTCGTTTCAATGTTACGAAGCAGAGTTTGCTCTTGGTCGGTCTCGTGTCCGCCAGATGGCAACCGATCAATCATGCCAGCGCTAAGGGTGATGGTAGTTATCGGCGCGCGCAGGTCGTGAGCCACTATCGAGACGAATTCCTCGCGCAGCCGTTTCAATTCTGCTTGGATCCACGCAGCTTCCACCACGCAAGCCTCTCCTAAGAACCCTGCAATGGCCACCGCGAAGATTGCACGGAAGGCTTCAGCAGGGACGTGGGTGGCAGCTAACAATGTACGAGTGTTGATTAACGAAGCTGGGAAAAAGGGCGCCGGCGGGACGCCCGCAAATGTAAAAACGGCATAGCCGGCAAAAGCAATGGCTGCTCCAGTCAGGTAAGATGTTATCCTATCCGAAGCGATTTCGCGAGGCGCTCTGGCCGCCACCAGAAAAGAATAGGATATTAGTAGCGAACCAGGAAAGCCCAGAATATAGCGGGCCAATGCATCACCTGCATCCTCCCACTCCGTGTTGCCCATAAAGCCTAAAGATACCGCCAGGGCGACGAACACGCCTGCCCAGATGAGCAGCACCGCGATGGGAACACATCTTGACCATTTCGGCCACTGCCTCAAAGGGATGAGAATCTCGATACCAGCCTGCATTACAAAAGCATAAGAAAAGGCAATCAAGAAGAGATCAGCCGGATCGAGAAAGGCAAGGCTACCACCTCCGACGCTGCGCGATTGGATCAACTCAGCCATTTCGATCCATTCATGCAGGCCGTGGAAAAAACCGAAGGCTGCAAGAAGCCACAAGGAAGCTCTGGGTAACACTGGCACGGGCGCTCTCGCCGCCATGACCATGACAAGGCCCAGGGCAAGAAAAGCCACACTGTAAGGCAGATAAACGTAGATCCAGGCACTCATTTTCTTCGGCCACCCGTTTCGCCGTTGTCTCTGGAACACTAGAAAGGCGCCCCAATTAGGCGCCTCCCTACAGTTCGTGCCTCAATCCACCCCTTAACCTGCTATCATACTGGGGATAAACGCAATGGCTTATGTGCAAGGATAGTGCCATGCTCTCGACAGGGAGTATAGGGGAGAACACTCCAAGTGGTGCTGAGATTGTCAATCGGCACACCCCATTGATATCCATCGGCCCTAATTGTATACTTAGCCTCAAGCCATAGAAAACCCGGTGGCCCAAGCGCCGATGCTTCACCACAAACGTGCCGCAGTAAAGCAAAGACTCTCCAGAGAATCGTCGGATTAGAAGCGTGAGAATCGGATTATTCCTATCTAGAGGCGGTGGGACGATCAGCCAGACGGTGAATGTGGACCTCGTAGCCGAGCGCTATCATTCAACCCTGGCCTGGGTCAAGGTCTGCGACGACATGCGTGGCGCAGCCGACCTTACGGGTATCTTACGCGACGTCGCCGAAAAGGAATTGGACGCCGTCGTCCTGGCCGGCGAGTCTCCCCTCTATTTCGAGCGCACGCGTGGGGGAAATCTCCTGATCGAAAGACTGGAAGCCATCGGCGTCAACCTCAACAAGATTGCCTTCGTGAACCTTAAGGAACAAGTGGCGCTGCCCCACTGCGGCCGACCCGTAGAGGCCACTGAAAAATCCTTGCTCCTCATCGACGTGGCCCTGGCCAAGGTAGCTTTGTCCCATCCTTTCCGTACCGTAGAGGTTACGCCCCGTCGCTCAGTTGCCGTTATTGGCGCGACAGCCGGCGGCATCCTCGTCACTCAGGCATTGCTCGACAGAGGACACAAGGTGTACCTCATCGAACGAGATGCCCACATCGGCGATCTGGGTGAACTATCCGACCGCCTCGCACCCACCCGCACCTACGTCGAGACGCATCAAAACGCGCGCCTCCTTTATTCATCTTCTATCCTCGACATTGTCGGCTACGCGGGTGAATATTCAATACGAATCGCGACGCCACAAGGAGAGCGGGACATCGACGTCGGCGCGATAGCAATCGCCATCGGCGACGATCCAACATTGACAGAGAGACTGCGCTCGTTTTTCCACATTCACGTCGATGCGGCCGGCTTTCTGCGAGCGATTCGTATTGAATATTC
>JAMDCE010000251.1 GCA_023489135.1 Chloroflexota bacterium | reverse complement strand
TAACCGGCGATGATCTCCGATTCTCCTTCCACCATATCGAACGGGCATCGGTTGAGTTCTGCAATGGCGGCGATAAAGTATATCAGGAATCCCAGAGGCTGCCAAATGATGAACCAAAGCCCGGCCTGCCCATTGACGATAGACGTTGTCGACAGCGAGCCAGTGAGCATAATGATACCGATTATCGATAGGACGAGGGGAATCTCGTAGCTGACCATCTGCGCCACTCCTCGCATAGCGCCCAACAAAGCGTACTTATTGTTGGACGACCACCCGGCCATCAAAATACCGAGAATAGCGAGAGAAGAGATTGACATTACGTAGAGGATGCCGATGTTCAGATCGGCGATGATCATTCCGCGCCCGAAGGGAACAACCGCGAAAGCCAGAAGGGCCGTGGCGACGACGATGATTGGCGCCAGACGAAACACCACGCTGTCGACGCCCGCAGGCATTATGTCCTCTTTAGTAAGCAGCTTCACGGCATCGGCCACCGACTGCAGGAGCCCGAAGGGGCCAACTCGGTTCGGTCCAGTGCGATCCTGCATATAGCCAAGTACCCTGCGCTCAGCCCAGACTTGGATCATAACGTTCACGGTGATGAAACCAAGGAACCCAGAAATGGCGAGGATAGCGATGATCGCGTCCACCGCAGGGGTCGGCAAGAAGAAGCCAAGCAGCGTGGCAATTATCTGGCGAATGATTATGAAGATATTATCGATGACGTCCATCTACCTGTCCACCTCTCCCATAATGGGGTCCAGGCTAGCCAGGATAGCCACTACATCGGCAACTTTCCAGCCGATGAATAACTCTCTGGCTATTCCAAGGCCAATGTAGCACGGAGGACGCTGGTGCACACGATAAGGAGCAATGGAGCCGTCGCTGACGATGTAGAAGCCCATTTCCCCCTTCGGTCCTTCGATTCTACTGAGCGCTTCGCCAGCTGGCGGCCTGACATTGAGCGGCACCGGCAACCGAACTTCTCCGTCGGGCATCTGTTCCAGAGCCTGCCTGATTATCTTTATGCACTCCCGCATCTCCAAGATCTTGATGTAGAAGCGGTCGAAGAGGTCGCCGTTCTTAAGGGTTGGAACGTTGAAATTGAAGCGCGGATACACGCTGTAGGGCACGTTCTTGCGTATGTCGAACGCCACACCTGTGGCTCGAAGGGCTGGCCCAGTGATGCTGTAGTTAGTGGCCATTTCAGGGGTCATGACCCCGATGCCTTTCGTGCGCGCAAGCAGAATCTCGTTGCCAAGAAGTAGTCTTTCGTATTCGTCGATCTTGCCGGGCAACTTATTCAAGAACGCTTTCAGCCTGGGTATCCATCCTTCAGGAATGTCGTTGGCGACACCACCAATTCGGAAGTAGTTGTACGTCATACGGGCGCCGCACACCATTTCGAAAAGGTCGAGGATGTCCTCGCGCTCGCGGAAGCAGTACAGTAACGGCGTATGAGCTGCGCCCAGGTCAGAAACGAAGAAGCCAGTGGCCGCCAGATGGCTGACGATACGCTGGAGCTCGCTCATGATTACCCTGAGGTACTCTGCTCGCTCGGGAACCGCGATGCCCATGACCATCTCGACAGCCTTTACGTAGGCCCAGTTGTTATTCATCGAGTTGAAGTAGTCCAGGCGGTCCGTCAGCGAGATGTTCTGAGTGTACGTTCCTTCCTCGCAGAGCTTCTCAAAGCCTCGGTGAAGATAGCCCAAGACAACCTCGGCGTCGACGACAGTTTCGCCCTGCAGGGTTAGTATCAAACGTAGCACCCCGTGGGTGCTGGGGTGCTGAGGACCCATATTGACAACGATTGTGTCAGTCTTAAACTTGAGATCGAGCGCCGTGTTTCCGCTCGTTGCTATCGCTTCTGACATCTAGTACACCTCTAAATACATATCCGTAAAGATTGTTGATGAGGGCTCATCAGCCAATCTGCGAGGATATGTCTTCCCCAGGCAAGCAGAAGTCCTTGCGCAAAGGGTGGCCGACAAACTCATCGTAGAGCAAGATGCGCTTTAGGTTTGGATGCCCTGTGAAAGTTATACCCATCATGTCGTAAACTTCTCGCTCCTGGAAATCGGCTCCGCGCCAGATGCTGGTAACCGACGGAACAGAAGCGATTTCTCGGTCCAGTTCTACCTTCAAGGTCAATGCGTGGCCTCGCGGGATCGAGTGGAGATGATAAACTACCTCGAATCGATCTAGATAGTCCACCGCGGTAACGTTAATCAGGTAATCGAACTCGAGTCCGCTTGTTTCTTTCAGGTAGCGGCAGACGTCGATGAGTTGATCAGGGCGAACATATATTGTAGGGGGATTGCTTTCGACGACACGAACAATGCTGTTCGCAATAGCCGAGGTCAACGATGCAACGTCAACTCGAGGCAACTCAACGGCATATCTGTCAGTCATTTTGCACTCCTCATGTAGCTGACGAAAACACGTTGCTTGTCGATCATCTTTTGCACCGCCATAATTCCTTCGATCAGCGCTTCAGGACGCGGCGGACAGCCGGGCACGTAGACGTCTACAGGTATGATTTTATCCACACCCATCACGACGTTATAAGAGCCGACGAAAGGCCCACCGCTGCAAGCGCACGCCCCCATAGCGATGACGTATCTGGGCTCAGACATCTGGTCGTAGATGCGTCGCACGGCAGGAGCCATTTTGTTGGTAACGGTGCCAGAGACGATCATCAGGTCAGCCTGTCGAGGCGACGGACGCACAACTTCCGCGCCAAAACGGGAGATATCGAACCTGGACGCTTGTGCGCCGATGAATTCCATCGCGCAGCAAGCCAGACCCATACCGACTGGCCACAGGGAATTGCGTCGCCCCCAATTATAGAGGGCATTAATCGTCGTCATTACGATTTTCCTCGTGATCG
>JAMDCE010000304.1 GCA_023489135.1 Chloroflexota bacterium | reverse complement strand
GTATTGCTCCACCCAGGGCGCCGCCTCGCCGTTGGCAAAGTCCCTGGCCAGGTTCCGCACCATACGGTGCTCCTCGCTAAGCTCGAAATCCAACCCTTTCCCTCCTTGCTCTGATGTAATTCCACGCGAGAATAACGTGCCGGGAGATTGCGTCTCCATTCGCGCCCTTTCCCCCGGCACGCCATACGGATAGAGTCATCGGCTTGGTGTTATCCAAGTAGCCTCGGCCACTTCAGCTTTTCTTGGATCTCGCCAGAGACCTTGACATCCGCTCCAGCTTGAACACGGTGGTAAACTCCACGTTCTTGCTGATCCAGAGGTCCCGGGTGATGATCGCCTGCGTTAGAGAGCCTCGATAGCCCAGCCCGTCCACCAGTACGCCTAGGTCGCGACAGACCATGGTGAAATCCGGGGAACTGGATATCCCTTCGGTCAGCGCGAGGGTTCCATCGCGTATGGTAAGGGTTAGGCGTCCTCCCGTGGTCTTGATGGCAATAGCGCGCTGCCAGTCGGCGATGTCCTTTCTGGCCCGCTCGCAGGCGTTCATCTCGGCGACGATGCTGCTCAGCTCAGCCCTAAGACTCTTATACCGGGCTATGTCTGCTTCCGTCGCCTCCGGGAGGCCCGGTTCCTCAGCTCGCTCCCAGTTTAGTTCTGACTCGGTCAGGCCCTTCTTCCTAACCTGCTCCGGGGCAAGTTCCGAGGTAGGAATGCAGAAGATGTCGGTTATCTCACCGATGCGCTCGTCTCTGAAGACCACCTTCATCTCCGTGCCTTTGCGCACTAACCCTGGAACCAGTATCCCCTTGGTGGTGTAGAAATTGACGCTGAGCGCCGTGTCCGCGCCCTCCGGCACCAAACGCCCTCGCCCAAAAGGAACCTGCTGCTGAAAGAGGGAATTGGCGAAGTAGGTGATGGGAGGAGTGCTCAGCATCGTCCCGACGTCCCCAACCTCAACCAGCTCCGTGGAAGCGAAATCGCAATCGGGGCAACGTGTGACGAACGGCGGTACTCGTACTATTCCACACCTGGTGCAGCGACACCCCAGTAGCTTCTTCTCGTCTCGCAAAGCCATGAAGAAAGGGGACAGCTCTCCCATCGATCTCTGATAGAACGTAAACATAGCGTCGTTGACCACGAGATAGGGCTTCCCGGCGATACTGACCTCACGGCTACCCACGTCTGGTATAGCCTCGGGCGCTATTATTTTCTTCTCCGTCATTGTGTTATCTCCTCACTGAGTCGAACCGCTCGGCTTGAAAAGCCCAAAGCAGTCGTTAGAGTAGTCTCTCCGCGTTGTCGCCGTCGGCAACAACTAAGCCTTGTCGTTCTCCAGGATCAGGGCCACACCGTACTGGGCCACGGTGCTGCCGGTGCCGTGAACCAGGGCCCTGGTCAGGCCACGTCTAACCAACTCGTTTCGGGCCGACCAGGCCGACATGATGTTGCTGGCGCCCACAGCGTGACCCGAGTAGACCAGGCCACCGCAAGGATTCACCAGGATCTTGCCGCCCGGCATCATAATCCCATCTTCCACCAGAGAATCGGCCCGGCCGAGGGGAACGAAGCCCATCTCGGCCATCGTTATCTCGAGCTGGTGGATGAAAGCGTCGTGAACTTCAACTAGATCTATCTCCGCCAGCGGGTCTTTGATTCCGGCCATTTCATAGGCCCGCTTGGCCGCCAGATGATCGGACATTATGCGATGCATTATCTTCTGATTCTTTCCGGCGAAGGAGTGCTCGTTGGCCTCCCCCACACCGGTAATCCAGACCACCGGAACGCCGGTGTTTCGCGATATCGCCAGGGCCGTCTCCTCCTCGGCCACGATCAAGGCGGCCGCTCCTTCCGAATACACGCAGATCTCGAGTTCTTTGAAAGGATAGGCCACCACTCTGGAGTTCATTACCTCCTCCGGTGTGACCTGGTCGAACTGCCTTTGAGCATATTCGTTGGAGCGAACCTGTTGGCTTAGCTGCGCAGAGATTTGAGCGGTCACCTCCGGTTTGAGATCTCCCGGATACTCGTCCATATATCCCAGGACTACCTCGGCGTAGCTGTCGGAAGCGGTCCAGCCTAGTTTCTGTTCGAAGAAGCTGTCACCCGACCAGCCAATGGTCTTGATGACCTCCGGCGTAGCCGACATGGATTGGAAGTCAAAACAATCGGTGGCCTTCTCCACCCCAAGGACCAGCGCCACCTTGAATCTTCCCGCGGCCACATAAGCGTGCGCGGCGGACATAGCGTAGGCTCCCGTGGCCCCACCACTACTGGTGCGAAGTCCGAACTTGTCCTGCAGCCCAATTATGCCCTGCAAGGGGTGCTCCGGGATGCATGTTCTCTCAAAGATATCGTTATAGATGGCGTAGAAAACGCTGTCCACATCCTTTACCGAAATACCGGCGTCTCGGAGCGCCTCGGCCGTAGCCATCTGGGACAGCTCGTAATAGGTCTTCTCGTACCATTTTGCCCTGAAGGGCGTCACCGCGGCCCCGACTATCCCTACCCTTTTAGTCATTTCGTGTCATCTCCTTCGATGTCAATACCGGCTTCAGCACCCGCTCTCGCGCGCGATGATAATACGCTGGACTTCAGAGGTGCCCTCCGCGATCTCGAGTAGCTTGGCGTCCCTGAAATACCTCTGCACTGGATAGTCCTCCATATAGCCATTGCCGCCGAAAATCTGCACCGCCTGCGTCGCCGCCGCCATCGCGGTCTCGGCAGCGAACAGCTTGGACATCGCCGCTTCTTTGGTGAAGGGCTTGCCCGAATCTTTGAGGCAGGCGGCCTTGTGCGTTATGAGTCGGGCCAGTTCAACTCTTGTGGCCATGTCGGCGACCTTGAACTGTATCGCCTGGAACTTGCTTATAGGTTGTCCGAATTGCGAGCGGGTGCTGAAGCCGGTATTGACATC
>JAMDCE010000244.1 GCA_023489135.1 Chloroflexota bacterium | reverse complement strand
CCAATTCGACCCTGGTCATACCCTTGGCTCGGCTGTCCCTTTACCTCGTAGAGCGCGCTGTCTTCGTAAGCTACAAGGGTGTGCCAGGTGTTCGGGCCGATGTCTATGCCTGTGATGCTCGAGCCCTGTTCCAGAACGGTCGTCTGCCCGCGGTCGACAGCGCCAGAATCGTCGAAAATGACCACGGCAACCCTGCCCCGAAGAATAACGAAGCCCTCTGATTTGTGCGGATCCAGATGGCGGTGGGGCTGGGTGTAGCTGCCGGGCGTGATAACGTTCAGCATGCGGTGCGCGTGCTCCCAGGGGCCGCTGTGGAAGGTATGCATCACTCGCTTTCTCGGGCTCCGTCTGGCTCTCTCCATTAAGGAATCAAGCAGTTGATCTGTTATGCGGTGAATCATCTATCTAGCGCCTGCCTTGTGTTAGGGTGGAAACGCTCATAGAATAGCATCTTCAAGCCCTTGTCGCTACCCTCTTGTGGTAACATGTTGAGCAGAACCAATCGAGACTGCAAAGCGAGGTCGAGAACCGATGGAATGGCTTGACATAATCGAGGTAAACGGTCTGTTTTCTCCGATGTACCCCTTTGTAGCAGCGCAGGTGATCGAGGCCTTTGGGCGTGACTCGGGAAAGGGACAGCCGAGCCAAGGGTATGACCCCGCCAGCGACAAGGAATTCGCCCATTGGGCGCCCGAAGAGGGCTGTGCTGCAGCGGACGAATACGCGGGAGGGGTATCAGTCGAGCTCGCTCGCAGGCACGCCGGGCTGAGGATCACCCTGGGGGATGATTTCCCCGGTATCGTTCCATATTTTGAGGATCTGGTGCGGACCGCGATGTTGCAAGATAGGATCGAGGTGCGCCCGATCAAGAAAACGGAGCTTCCATTCGCCGACGGGTCCTTCGATCTGGTTGTGTTCCGGGGCGGACTCTTCTTCTGGGAGGAGCGCGTGCCGATAGTCAAAGAGGCCTACCGAGTGCTGGCCGCGGGGGGACTGGCGATGGTGGGCGGTGGCTTCGGGGCAGGAGCTCCGGATAGCTTGATCGACTCCGTGGCCGGACAATCGCGCGAGCTGAATCGCAAGCTCGGGAAGAAGGTACTGACCAGGGTCGAATTGGAGGAGACCCTGCGTGAGGCATTGGTTGACGGGCACAGTCTCATCGACGAGCGGCACGGCCTCTGGGCGCTCATTCGCAAATCGTGACGGTGTGGCCTTGCGCAGTTTGGAAGCACGTCGGCAAGTAGCGCTGGTCATTAATCTGCGTTCCAGGTCGGCTCCTCGCACCTCTGAAAAGGCCCTGGCAGAATTGGAGCGCCAGGGGGTACTGGTCAGAGAAAGCCACCTCGTGCGGGGCGGCCCAGATCTGGTGAAGACGGTGCGGGCATCGATAGAACGTGGCGCCAGAACGGTGGTGGTTGGTGGGGGAGATGGAACGATTTCGGCCGTGGTCGATCTTTTTGCCCACCGGCCCGAGCTTACTCTGGGATTGCTGCCCATGGGCACGGGCAACGAGGTAGCCCGAGTCCTGGGCATTCCCCTGGACATTGAAGGAGCCTGCCGGGTAATTGCGCACGGCAGCGTGTCGACCGTGGACCTGGGAGAAGCCAACGGTAACTACTTCATCCACACCGCACTGGTCGGCTACCCAGCCCACGTGAACCACTCTATCCCAGCATGGCTGAAACTTCCCTTTGGAAAGGCGGCCTACGCCTATTCGCTCCTCCTTTCTCTGGTTCAAGCCAGGAGCTTCCACGCGACCATCGCTATGGGAAGCACCCGCTGGGATGCTGAGACAGTGCTCGTGGTGGTGGGCAACCGGGCCTTCCACGTCCCCGGCAGCATTCTATTGCCGCGGCCCGAGGGTCCTGAGAGAGGTCTGCTGGTGTATACCCCCCGCGACAGCGGGTCGATTTCGCTCCTTCGCCTGGCCGTTTCGCTTTGGATCACTCGTAGACGGCAGCCGTCTCTGCTCCTGTTCCACACCGCTGAGTCGGCGTCGGTGGTGGCCGAACCGGTTCAGGAGGTCGATCTCGACGGCGAGTTCGGCAAGACCACCCCGGTGGAATTCCGGTTGGCTCAGGAGGCCCTGCGAGTTCTGGTTCCCGATCCTTCGGCAGCCCAAGTCGATGGCTCGTGAGAAAGACGCGTCTGAGTTATACTGTAGGCGGACGTAATCGGAGGTGACGCCTTTGATAGATTTGACGATGGCTCGAGATGTGGCGGTGCGCGCGGCGCTGGAGGCCGGGGCAAGGCTCCGAAGGGAGTTTAGACGGCCGCCAATCTCTCGAACCGCAAATGCCTATAGTGTGGATACTGAAGTCGAGCAGGGCATAAGGGCGGCGCTCCTGGGCGCTTACCCGGAGAGTGGATACTGTGGCGAGGAGACCGGGACGGTGGCTCCGTCGGCGTCATCGCCGCAATTCGTTTGGCTCGTCGATCCGAACGATGGAACCAGCGCCTTCCTGGAAGGGGCGCGGGGGAGCGCCGTGTCCATCGGCTTGCTGCGTGACCGGGTGCCGGTGGGGGGGGTGGTCTCCTCTCCGGTGGCGCCGGACGACGATGGCGACCTCTTCGCGTGGGCGGAGGGATGCGGGCCAATACTTCGCAACGGCCATCCGGTTGAGCGGGGGGCCTGGTTCGATAGGCTCGGCCCTTACAGCACGGTGATGTTGGCCAGGCACGCCGACCGCGCATCCTCGCGCAACGCGGCCGTCGTTGCGCCGGCAAGGTTCCGAGCATCACCCAGCATAGCTTATCGCCTGGCCCTTGCGGCCGTGGGCGAGGCGGATGCCGCGGCGTCACTTATGAGTCTGGCGGCCTGGGACCTGGCCGCCGGCCACGCGCTCATCAGGGCAGTGGGGGGCCTGGTGATCGACGGTTCGGGGTCGGAAGTCGAGTACTCCTCGGTCGGCCAGACCGACGCACCACGGTGCTTCGCCGGGTCGCCGGCCGTCGCGGAAATGTTGAGATCCGGGCCGTGGCACGAGATCGTGGGGTTTCCGGACCACGGATACGATGCCCCTCCGAATCTGGTGGGGCTCAAGCCGGGAGAGAGCGTCTCCGACGTGTCGTTGTTAAGGAGGGCCCAGGGCTGTCTCCTGGGCCAGCTGGCCGGGGATAGCCTGGGCGGGCTGGTCGAATTCAAATCAGCGGACCGGATATGCCGCGAAGATCCGCAGTTCCTGCGCAACGGGGGGCAGTGGAACCTTCTGGCCGGGCAGCCCACGGACGATTCGGAAATGGCGCTATCTCTCGCTCGTTCGATTGTGGAGGCGGACCGCTACGACTGGGAGGCCGCAGCTCGGATGTACCACCTTTGGCATCGCTCCAGACCGTTCGACGTCGGCAACACCACCGGCAAGGCCCTGGGAGCCATCCTCGACGCCCACGTGGCTGCCGGCCTGGCCGCATCCACCGCCCGCAATCAGGCCAACTATGCCAGCCAGGCCAACGGATCGCTTATGCGCGTAAGCCCTCTGGGGGTATACGCCCATCTGCTTGAGCCCGACAAGGCCGCGGAGCTGGCCCGCCTCGATAGCTCGATTACGCATCCAAACCCGGTCTGCCAGGAGTCCTGCGCAGCGTTCACAGTGGCCGTCTCCACGGCAATCCGCACCGGTGCTCCGCCCGGCGACGTATACGCAGCGGCGATAGACTGGGCGACCACCAGTTGCCGCTCCGACGAAGTTGTCCAAGTGCTTTGCCGGGCCGGGAAGAGACCTCCAGAGAGCTACACGACCAACGCGGGATGGGTTTTGATAGCGCTCCAGAACGCTTTCTATCAACTGGTTCACGCTGCTGATCTTCAAACCGGAGTAATGGATACCGTAAGCCGGGGCGGCGATACCGACACGAACGCGGCTATCGCCGGCGCGCTGCTGGGGGCGACTTTCGGGCGGGATGGGGTCCCCTGGCAGTGGAGGCAGATGATCCTGACCTGCAGGCCTATCGAAGGCTTACCCGAAGTGCGGCACCCTCGACCTCGATTTCTCTGGCCCGTGGATGCCCTGGAGCTCGCGGAGCGACTGCTGGTAGCCGGACGGCGCGGTGCGGTATCTTAGTCTTAGGAGCGCATAAAGAACGGTGGGCGCGACGTGAGCAACCTCTACGGGACAATAAGAGAATGGGCCAACGGACAGAACGGGCTGAACGGTCAACCGGACGAGAGGCGCGTTCTGCTGCAAGATATCGTTGCCCGCCTGGTCTCGTCTCTGGAATGCTACTCCTCTTTAGCCGAGCTGGCCACCGCGTTTCACGGAGAACCGGGATCGAGAACTAAGATGGTGAGCCAGGAGCTCACCACTTGCGCCGAGGATGCCGAAATCGTCCTGCTGGCCGCCTACTGGCAGCGCTTTATGGAGATTCGCCAGCGGCAGCGAGGGATAGTAGGCTAAAGGCGTTGGTCGGGGTGCCCGGACTCGAACCGGGGACCTCGTGGTCCCAAACCACGCGCGCTAGCCAACTGCGCTACACCCCGCTATCGTGTGTAAAGTATACCAGAATACCAGGGGGGCATCAACCTGGGTTGCCTTTCACGCTCCGCTGAATGGTTGGCTTTTTGTCCGAGTATTTGCTATAGTTTCCTCCGACGCTCGGTCTGGCTACTGAATGGGAGGTGGAGTTGGTGGCGGGTCTGAAATCGATTGGGATACTCGGCGAATTCTGGAGGATAACCAGGGAGCTCAATCCTCAAACTATTGAGCAGGAGGCTCTGCAGCAATTCCGGATAGTCATCACGAATGGTCCCGGCGTCGACTCAGGCTGGCTCCGTGACGCACTGGCCCAAGGACGTCCGGAGAGTGCCGCTCTGGTATGCCAACCGTTGGACACGGAAGACCGCTCGGTCCTGGGACTTCCCAATGCCGATCTCTATATCTACCTGGCCCGACCCGGGACGCGGCTATCGAAGGAAGAAGCGGATGCCGTTCACAACCTGGACGCCCGGGGAGAGCCGGTGCTGGTCGTTCTCCAGCGGAGCAATGACTTCCTGTCGGACGAAGAGCTGAAGTTCGGGGCCGATCTCATCCTGGGAACGATTCCTTTCCACCGAATCGTCGTGGTCCAGCCAGGAAACGAGCTTCAGATCGAGCAGAAGGTTATTCCTGCCATCCTGGATGCCCTCCCTCAGCTCAACTTGTCTTTAGCACGCCAGCTCCCTAAGTTTCGATCCCTCGTGGCGCAACGCTTTGTCGTCGAGACCTCGCGGGTGAACGCCGAGTTCGCTCTGCTCTCCAGCATACCGGCCAACATTCCGGTGGTAGGAGCATTGGTCGCGACCGGCGCGGATTTGGTGGTGCTCACCAAGAATCAGGTGATGATGCTGTTCAAGCTGGCCGCCGTCAACGAGCGCGACCTCGCCGCCAAGCCGGCCCTGGTGGCGGAGATAGCGCCGGTGGTGGGCGGAGCCTTCCTGTGGAGAACCCTGGCGCGCACGCTGGTGGAAACGCTTCCCGGAATCGTATCCGCGGTGCCCAAAACGCTGGTAGCGGCCGTCGGGACCTACGTCGTGGGGAGCATAGCCCTCCACTACTACCAGATGGGCTGTAAGCCCGATGCCGCAACCGTGGCTCGATTCCGGCGCGAAGGGCTTGAACGAGCTCGAAGCCTATTGACCGAGATTCGGAGGCGGCCCTAGTCTTTCTTCAGCAGCTTTGCCAGGTTGTCGCGAATTCGTCGGGCCTCTTCGACCGCCGTCGAATCGATGTCAAAGGGGGATACGCCCTTCAGGTCGGCCTCGATAATCTTGTCGTTGTACGAAAGAAATCCGATGACCTCGAAATCGGACAGATTCGTCTCGATGAACTGGCGGTCCACATCACCCTTCACCTTCGAGCCAACTACAAGGCAGCGCTCGATGCGAAGGTCGGACGCCAGCTTCTTGATAGTTTCGGCCGTCTGCAAGCTCCTGCGTCCCGGCTCGACCACCGCTATCAGCGCGTCTACCGACTCGGCGGTTCCGCGTCCCAGGTGCTCGATTCCGGCTTCCATATCTACGATCACGACCTCGTCACGCCGAAGGAGCACGTGGCGTAGGAGCGATTTCAGCAGCACGTTCTCCGGGCAAATGCAGCCTGCCCCACCCGTCTTCACCGTTCCCAATAGCAGCAGGCGTACTCCGCGGTGCACGGCGGAGAATCGCTCCGGAATGTCGTCCACCCTGGGATTAAGCTTGAACATGGGGGCCTGAGTGCCCGGCCGAGCGCCGGTACGCTCTTCGATGAGCTCCTTCATTTTGGCGATGGGCTCGATCCTGTCGGCCTCGCCGGGGGCAAAACCAAGCGCCGAAGCGAGATTGGCGTCCGGGTCCGCGTCTATAGCCAAGACTGGGCGACCTTCGCTGGCGTAAAGCCTGGCGAGCAGCGCCGCAAGGGTCGTCTTTCCTACCCCGCCCTTACCTGTGATGGCAAGCTTCAACATCCGTTTGATCTCCTTACCGAGTGAACTCCACCTGAAAATTATAGTCCATCGAAGCTTAAATTGGAAATGGCACGCTTTCTGCTTATCAGCTTCTAATCGCGCGCGGAACGGCGATCTCCTCAGGGTGCCAAACACCTGCAAGATGTGAGCCGGGGCGTTCGACGACAGTTGGGTTCTGGAGGCGTGGATGAAAACCAAGCTACTTATCATCCTGATCATGCTGGCACTGTGCCGCCTGGTCGGGTTGCCGGTAAACGCGTATGCGCAAGGACCTCTCGACTATTCGATTCCCCACGGCCACTTCTATACTCAAGGTGCTGCCATTCCGAATAATCAACTGGGGTTCAGAATTACCGACGACGGAGGAGTTCCATTCTGGTCCGAGTATCAACGACTGGGAGGGCCAAGCGTTCTGGGCTACCCTATCTCACAGCGGTTCGTGGACAACGGCTTCGTCCAACAGGCCACTCAAAAGGTGGTTCTCCAATGGCGGCCTGATTCGAGACAAGTTGCCTTCGTCAATGTATTCGATCTCTTGCACGAGTCAGGCAAGGACGACCAGCTATTTCAGCTCAGGTCGACCCCTAAGGCTGTGGATTTCACCGCCGGCGAGGCAGGGAAGGACTATGCCCAGGTTGCCTCGGAAAGGCTGGCGCTGCTACAAGCCAATCCGGCTATTCAGGCGGCCTACTACTCCAGGTCTTCCGTAATAGATCCTTTGCTGTTTTACGGTCTCCCCACGTCCAACGTTCAGGATATGGGGACTCACTACGCTATCCGTTTGCAGCGAGCGGTCATGCAGCAGTGGAAGATCAACACGCCGTGGGCGCCGGCCGGCCAGACCACGGTGGCCAACGGTGGGGAGATAGCCAGGGAGTTCGGGCTCATACCCAGCGCCGCGCTGGCCCCCGTAGAGAGCACCTCGCTCGACACGGTTGACGTACCGGTGCCCACCGACCAATTGGCCGGGCTCGCTAGCTTGGTGAAGCCATCTGTGGTGCGGGTGGTAGTTCGAGGAGTCGGATTTGGCTCCGGGATAATCTTCGATTCGAGCGGGCTGATTCTGACCAACCATCACGTCGTGGAAGATGCCCTCAGCGTTACCGTCGACGTCCCGGACGGCCGCAGGTTAAGGGGCGTCGTTCTTGGCACCGACCCGCTGATTGACATAGCCATCATAAAGGTGAACGCCATAGGGCTTAAGGCGCTGCCCCTGGGAAACTCGGAGGTCGTTCGCCCGGGGGATGATGTCCTGGCGATCGGCTACAGCCCGGCGGTGGCCAATCCGCCGTCTGCCAGGAACGGCAGAATCCTCGACCTGATTCGCCAAGACCGCCCTGTCGACGGCGTCCGCTTTTCGGCGATCGAATCCAGCGTTTTCCTGCACCCGGGCGATAGCGGCGGGCCGCTGCTGAATACGAAGGGTGAAGTAATTGGAGTCAATACGGCCATTCTCTTCGTGCCTGGGAACGAGACGGTAGTCGTCTCGCAGTCGCTGGCGATTGATCTGGTCAAGCAAGCTATTGACCAGATTGTGGGATCCAACCGCGAAGGCCAGGAAGCAGCCGTGGGTGCCGCTCTGCCGTTCCCTTTCTATGCGTGGCCGGCCGGAGTGGAGCGGGTATACGCATATTAGAGCGGTTTGTGCAGCTTCACCGCTTCCTGGATGCGGGGGTAGGTCAGCCATACCGAAGAGATCCCGAAGAGGGCTCCGGTGACGGTGCGTAGGGTCCAGTTGCTCTCCCTCCAGCCGAACAACTGGGTAAATCCGTCCAGGGCCATAGGGAAGATGAGCAGCAGGTACAGCCTCCAGGAAAGCGGGCGCCACCGTTCGCGCGCCAGCCCAAACGCCGCCCCCGCCAGCGCCATCGAGGAGTAGATAGCCACGTCTCGCTGACACATCGCTATCTGGTATCCAAAGAGTAAATCAGAGCGAAAAGGCAGTTGATGGCACAAGGCGTGATAGCCGGTGAAGATTGACGAGCCAATCCCGAGGAGCCCGGCGCGCATCAAGATCGGGTCCAGGATGGCGACTCCGACGATGGAGAAGTTAATCAAGTTGAGCAGAAACAGCCAATGCCGCGCCAAGAAAGCCAGTCCCTGCTGGATCCAGTGGAGAGTCGATCTATCGAGGGACCGCCGCCAGGTAGCGATTTCGTCGAAATCGCCGTTCACCTTGCCGAGGCCCCGCCACCTGAACGGGCACCCATCGACGGTACGCCGCGGGCCAGGTTCAGGTAGACCGCCACCGGCATCATAACCACCACGAGCACGATAGAAAGAACCTGGGCCTGGCTAAGCCCCATCCAGATGGGCTGGTCCACCCTGAAGAACGTGATGAAGAATCGCCCCAGGGAATAAAGACTGCCATACAGGAACAGCATCGTGCCGTCGGCCAGTCGCTTCTTTCTGATTGACCACAGGAAGGCAAAGATAATGAGGTCCCAGACTAGCTCGTAGGCGGCAGCGGGATGGCGGGGCACCCCCAGCTCGGGCGTGAGGGAATTGGGATGAGTGTAGGCCACCGCCCAGGGCACGTTGGTCACGGTGCCGATGACGTCTCCGTTGAACATACAACCGATGCGGCCAACCGCCTGGCCCAGAATCATGCCAATCGCGCCCGCGTCGGCCACCTTAGCCATGGGCAGGTTTCGGAACCTGCTGTAAGCTACCAGCACGATCAAGGCCCCACCCACCGCGCCCAGGATGGCCAGTCCCCCTTCCTGGAAGGCGATTATCTGAATGGGGTTCCGCAAGTAGTAGTCCAGCTTATCGATCACATGCAGCAGTCTGGCACCTACGATACCGCCGATGATCCCCCAGGTGAGGAAAGAATAGACGTCGTCGTCGGGGATACCCTTACGGCGTGTCTCTTTCAGACCGACGTAGGTCCCCACGATGATCGCCGTGACGATCATCAGGCTGTACCAACGGATGGCGAAATGACCGATTTGAACGATGACAGGGTCAATGCCGATGGTAATCATCCCTCTCGCTCCCCTCCAACCACTTTCTGAGGGGCATGATACACCACGTTATGATTGCGTCGCAAGGGAAAAGGTCACTGCGCGTGGGGAAGCTCTGGATGGACCACGGCGTGGCTGCACTTGGGCGCAACGGGGTTGAGCGTGACCGGGTTGCCGTCGGTGCCGGGGATAACCCCTGCCACCGGGGCGCAAGTGTGCGCTTTGCTTGACCAGTAGGACGAAGCCTCGGAGAAACCGGCCGTTCCCAAAAAGAGCGCGATAGCGACGAAGGTAGAGATCAGAAGCGAAGAGATCGGTAGAGGCGGAGTTTGACTGCCTTGTGCGGGGCCGGCCAACCTGAGAATCCTCTCCCTCGTCACATCCAGAGCACCAATGGGAGCCAGCTGATATTCAAGGTTGCTATTCGGGCTGGAGAAGACCTTTAGCAGGGCGCTTGCCAGCACTTCGACGGGCATCCGGGCCAAAGCCTTCCTATCGGCGGTCAGCTCCATCGACAGTTGATATCTTTCGCGGAGCTCCCGGGCAACGGGCAGCAGAATCAGCGCACTCGTCAACACACGGCCAACCAGGACTCGCAGCGGGTCACGATTGCTCAGATGTGATAGCTCGTGCAGCAGCACCGCCTCCAGCTCCCGCCGCGAAAGTCTGCTCGCCATACCCCTGCTAATGCAAATACGCGGGGACACTAGCCCGAAGCAAAAGGCATACACGGCCCGGTCTTGAACGCAAACGATTCGATCTCGTATGCCCAGAGACTTAGCTGCGCCGGCCAGCTTTGGCGGTACGCGACCGCTCCGCTGGTGCACCTGGGCGCACAATCTCGACGTTTCCCCGAACTGGCGAGCGACCGTCCAGACGGCGGACGCCAACGGCAGAAGCAGTAGCAGTCCCAGCACGGCAGGCATCAAGGGCAATACGTGTTGGGTCCAACTGAGCAAGACGGGGTGGTCGGTGCAGGCTTGCTGATGGTAGGCGGCGAGGTCAGCCAGGGCGGCAGGCTTGAGCCCGACGACGATTCCCACTAAGGCAATCGTCGAGGCAAAGCACACGCCGAATATAGTGGCTCTAAATTCCCGAGGGCTTATATCTGGCTTGCGTTTCAATGCTGCTGGCTTTTGTGTCATAGCACGCCATCGTACTAATGATTGTTTATAGCAGCAATTCTAGGACGAAGCGGCCGAAAAGTCAATACATTCGCCTGGAGGGCAACCTGCATTACTTATCATACTCAAATCTAATGGCTGGCAGCCGCCATCTCCAACACGGACCGGAGGGTATCCAGGCTCTTGGAATCGCCGACGCTGCACGTAGTCACGTCTTTGACAGTCCTCTTGACCAGGCCGCTCAGGACCTGGCCCGGACCGATCTCTACAAAGACGCCGACCCCCTGCGACGACATTTCCGAAACCGACTGTTGCCAGCGAACCGCGCTGCATAGCTGGTCGGACAGCTCGCGCCTGATCTCCTCGGCAGAAACTGTGGTCCGACCCGAAACATTAGCAATCAAGGGGGTTCGAGCCTCGCCAATGCGGCATTCTCTCAGCGCCGGGGTGAAGTGAACGGATGCTTCTGACATCAGAGGGGAATGGGAGGCTATGCTGACGGCCAGCCGAATAGCCCTCTTCGCCCCGGCGCTAAGCGCGAGCCGCATCGCCTCGCCCAACGCTTGGTTCTCGCCGGAGATCACCGTTTGCCCTGGGCAATTAAAATTGGCGATGCACACGACACCCTTGTCGGATGCCCGGGCACACACCTCGGCGAGCGCCGCATCGCCAATTCCCAGCATGGCTGCCATTCCTCCAGGATGACGTTCCCCCGCCTCTTTCATAAGCCTGCCGCGTTCTCGGACGAGCAATAAAGCCTCTTGAAATTCCAGCGAGCCGGCGGCCACCAGCGCGGAGTATTCTCCAAGGCTATGACCGGCAACGTAGCTGGGGGCCAATTGCAGCCCCTGCGCCGCGCAATACTCACGCAGCGCCTCCAGACAGGCAGTGCTCGTCGTCAAAATGGCCGGCTGGGCATTAACCGTATCGGTTAGCTCTTCCTCAGGGCCGTTGAAGCACAAGTCTCGCAGATTGAATCCCAGTATCTCGTTGGCCCGATCGAAGATTGCCCGCGCGGAGGGAGAGCTCTCGTATAGATCTTTCCCCATGCCCACTTGCTGTGAACCCTGGCCGGGAAAAATGTAGGCAACCTTCGTGCTCCCACTTGGGTTTGGCATCATTCCTGGTCTACCCTCCGAACTACCAAGTTCATCGTTTCTCAGGTCTCTTTCTTCTCCAGGCCTTCTGCCGCCTGCGGCGGCAGAGAAGAGGAGTTGTTGTGCTGGTGGCGGCGAAGCCGCCACCAGCACAACAACCAACATCCTGCGCGCCCGTAGGGCGCCAATCGATTGACGTCGCGCCAAGGGTGGCATGCCCTGACGCTGCAACCAGCTACATCACCAGACCACCATCCACGTGAATGACCTGGCCGGTGAGGTATGATGCCCGCTCCGACGCCAGGAAGGCGACGACCTCCGCCACGTCCTCCGGCTGGCCGAAGCGCTCCAGCGGAATTTGTTTAATAAGAGCTTCACGATACCCTTGAGCCAAGTCACTGGTGATGTCGGTGGCGATGAATCCCGGAGCGACGGCGTTGACGGTGATGCCGCGCGAGGCCAGTTCTCTCGCCGTTGTTTTGGTCAGGGCGATCAATCCCGCCTTGGCCGCGGAGTAGTTTGCCTGCCCGGGATTACCCATTATCCCCGACACCGACGAGATGTTTATTATTCGCCCCCCGCGCTGCTTGAGCATGGGTCTGGCCACAGCCTTGCTGCATAGGAAGGCGCCCTTGAGGTTAGTCGTCAATACGGCGTCCCAGTCCGCTTCGCTCATTCGCAGTAGTATAGTGTCCCGGATTATTCCGGCGTTGTTAACCAGAATGTCGATGCGCCCCCACTCCTGGAGAGTGGCGCTCACCATTTTCTGAACCTGCTCCGAAGAACCCACGTCGCCGGGGATAGCTATGGCCTGGCCTCCGCCCTCGATGATGCGGCTAACCACCTGGTCGGCCGCGCTCTGGCTGGCGTTGTAGTTTACGCCTATCTTAGCCCCCATCTCGGCAAGTCGAAGCGCAATCGCTCTGCCGATGCCGCGGGACGCCCCGGTTACCAGCGCTACCTTATCGTGCAGTTCCAACCGACCCCTCCTTAGGCTAGTGCATAATCAGCGTCTTATCTTCCGGGCCGTGCGCTTGGCCAGCGATTTAGCCGCCGCTTCCCGCCCCCTGAGGTGATGAACGGCGCTCTTCCACCACGGAACCTCGGGCATCATGGCGGGACCTCCCCACTGCATCACTACCGCGGCCCAGCTGAGGCCACCACCGAAAGCCACCAGCACGAGATGGTCTCCCTCGTGAATTCTTCCCTGCTCGATCGCCTCACAGAGGGCGATCGCCACCGAGGCAGATGAAGTGTTGCCATAGCGATCCACGTTGACGAATACCCTCTCGGGCGGCAGCTTCAAAGACTTGGCCGCGGACTGAATAATCCGCGCGTTGGCTTGATGCGGTATGAACAGCTCGATATCCTCGACCGTTAACCCGGCAGCGCGAATAGCCTGGGTTGACGCCTTCACGATGGCACCGACGGCGAATCGGAACACCTCGTTGCCGTTCATCTTTATAAAGTGGGGCCTGGGTTGGATGTTCTCAGGCGTGGCGGGGTTGGAGCCCCCGACCCCCGGCACGTGGAGCAAGTCCACTCCCGATCCGTCGGACCCCAGCACGAACGACAGCATGCCGGTGGGCCTTTGTGTCTTCTGCAGGATCACGGCGCCGGCACCGTCCCCGAAAAGCACGCAGGTGGAACGGTCTTGATAGTCGAGCAAGCGCGACAAAGTATCGGTTCCGATCACCAATACGTGCTGGTGCATCCCCGAAGTAATAAAGCTGTTGGCCACGCTCAGGGCATACACGAATCCGGAACAGGCGGCGTTGACGTCCATCGCTCCCGCGTTCGACGCTCCGATGGCATCCTGTACCAGGCTGGCCGTGGCGGGAAAGATGTAGTCCGGAGTGCTGGTGGCGGCGATGACCAGGTCGATCTTGCTCGGGCTAACATCGGCCACCTCTAATGCCTGCAGGGCTGCCTTAATGGCCATGGAAGAGGCCGTGTCCTTGGGCCCCGCCAGCCGACGCTCAGAGATCCCGGTCCTGGTGCGGATCCATTCGTCGCTCGTATCTACGATCTTTTGAAATTCTTCATTAGAGAGGACCCTGCTGGGGACGTATTTGCCCCATCCCACTATTTCCGCGTATGCCCCCAAGGCACGCTCCTCAAGTGGAAGTCGCTCCCGATCAGCGGTCGTTCGGGAAGCTGGCAAGTATTATACACGAATTGTGCCCCCCAAGGCCCATCGAATTTGAAAGAGCGTATCGAATCCGGGAGGACCGTGACCTATGAGGCACGTAATCCAGATCACACTCAGGGTCGGGGTTCACTAGATTGATAGTGGGTGGCACGACTTGATCCCTCAGCGCCAGAGCGCAGACCATGGCCTCCACCGCCCCGGAGGCTCCCATCATATGCCCCATCATCGATTTGGTGGAGCTGACCATAAGGCGCCGGGCGTGATCTCCAAATACCCGCTTGATGGCGAAGGTCTCCAGTCTATCGTTCAGCGGTGTCCCGGTGCCGTGGGCATTGATGTAATCGATTCGGTCGGGTTCCAGGCCGGATTTGCGAACGGCCATGCTCATCGAACGGATGGTGCCTTCGGCGTTCTCAGGGGGAGCGGCCAGGTGAAAGGCGTCCGCCGAAGAGCCGTACCCGATCACTTCGGCGTAGATCCTGGCTCCGCGCGCCTGGGCGTGCTCCAGGTCTTCGAGCACCAGGACGCCGGCTCCCTCCGACATAACGAAACCCTGCCGGTCGATATCGAAGGGCTTGCACGCCCTCTCCGGAGCGTCGTTATCGGTAGCCAAAGCTCGCATAACGATGAAACCGGCGACCGTCAGGGGCAAGACCGCCGAATCCGTTCCACCCGCGATGACCACTTTGGCGTCTCCTCTCTTGATTGTCTCCGCCGCTTCGCCGATGGCGTGTCCGCCGGTGGCACAGGCCGACACCACCGCCATGTTTGGCCCTCTCACTCCGATGGAGATGCCAATCTGGCCCGACGGCGTATCCGCCAGCATCATGGGGAGAAAGAAGGGATTGACCCGGTTGGGTCCTTTTTCCTCGAGAACCTTCTGCTGTTCGAGCATGGTACGGATTCCACCGGCCGCGGATCCGAATATCACGCCGATTTCCTCCGCGTTCTCCTCGGTCACGGATATCCCGGCATCACGCATCGCTTCCCGGGCGGCGACCACGGCGAACTGGACGCACCTGTCCATCCGCCGCGCTTCCTTGGGCTCGAAGTGATCGCCCGGCCGGTAACCCTTAACCTCTCCCGCTATCTGCACGCTAAGCGTCGAGGAGTCGAATTGCGTGATCCGCGTTATGCCCGACTGTCCCTCTAACAACGAGGTCCACATAGTGGGCACGTCGTTTCCCACCGGGGTAATCGCACCCAATCCAGTAATAACCACGCGAGACTTAGATGCCATACCTCCAGTTTTCCTCCCCCTTCCGAAGTTAGCACCGCTATTCAGGATAACACCACTAGCGCCAGGAAGTTACGCCCCTAGCTGAGACGAGCCGCAGTTGATTTTTTGGGTCCACTATGTTAGTGTATATCCGGCTCGTGTGACCGGCGTTAGAGTTATCGTGCCAGGCTGAGCTGGTGTCGATCGTTGGCACAGATTCCCAGGTTTGCGCCCGGGGCTGTATACGACCCTGTGAAACCAACTCCTGAGCTAGAAAAGTGAGGAAGGGTCTATCCAACTGTGACCAAAGTAGGTCTTCTTCTCCAGGCCTTCTGCCGCCTG
>JAMDCE010000436.1 GCA_023489135.1 Chloroflexota bacterium | reverse complement strand
TGAGCGCCAGGCTTTCGCCGGTAGAGCTGGGCCCGATTATAGCTAGAACTTTGTCCTCTTCGATAAGTTTCTTTACCGCGGTGACGGCCTTCGTCTCGTCACTTTCGGTGTCGTAGATGACCATTTCAATCTTGTGGCCGTTTACGCCACCCTTGGCATTTATCTGATCAACCAGCATCTTCGCGGTATCCCTCTCTGGCGTGCCCAAGGGGGAGTTGAAGCCAGTGATGGCGAAAACGGCGCCGATCTTATAAGGTTCCTTGTCCGCGGCGGGAGCTGAAGTTGCCTCCGAAGCCGGCGCTGTCGTGGCCGCAGCGCCGGGAGTTGCAGCGCTGCTGGTTTCGCTCCCACACGCCGAGATAAAGAGGAGTACGGGTAGTGTTAATAGGGTTAACAGGACGAACATTCGAGATCGTCTAAGACGGTTCATTAGCTGTCCTTTCACAATGGTCTCGACCGTCCACGGGCCAGAGCTAGATTAGGCCGTGGTAAAGGAGGATGGCAACGCTGCCGAGCTGGCCTATTTCCCTATCATCCCATCACCTGCCTTATGCCTGCATTTCAGGACACGCAAACATCACAAGGAAATCCACATCAATGCGCGGCCTTCTCCTTCGAGAAAGCGCCGCGTATTATATCAGCCTGCTACGCCTATGGCAACAACCAGAGCTTCACTCCGGCCGTCGGCTAGCCAGGACATCGGCGTAGTAAAGGTATTGCTGCGCCCAGCCCGCGTAGCGGCCAAACCTCTCCCGCCAGTAGTCGCCCACGGTTTCGTAGATCTTGGGCGTGAGGCTCCGCCCGCGGAAGTCGGGACGGTAAAGCTTCTGAGTGACGCGCCAGATATGGAGATCGACCGGAACGGCCTCGTCTTTATCCAAAGCGAAGAGGCACACGGCATCGGCGATCTTGGGTCCCACCCCTCGAAGTTCCATAAGAGCGCTCTTCGCCGCTTCGTAGCTCTCCTGTCGAAGCTCGAGCAACCAACTGGCCGGCCGGCGGACGATCTGCTCTGCCACCAACCTTACATTCGCTCCTCGCCACTCCAGCCCGCAGCGGCTGTTTAGCTCGTCGACGTCGGCCCCGGCCAGCCTCTCGGGCGTGGGAAACGCGTGGTACTCCACGCCGGCGATTTCCCCAATCCTCTCGCCATAAAGATCGGACATGTCTTGGATGGAGCGAGAGATCCGAGAAATACTGTTGGCCGTCGAGCAGACGAAGGAAAAAAGACACTCCTCTGGCTCCTGCCGGACGACCCGGAGACCGGGAAATCGCTGAATCGCTTCGGCCACGTTAGGATCGGAAGGCAATAACTCAGCGTAGATAGCTTGAAGGTCCAGAGGAAGTTTGAAGTAATCCTTGAGCAGAGAGAAGTCGCTTCTTCGTGGAATGGTTTTGTAGGCAAACTCCTGGACCTCCTGGCGAATCTCGATGACCGCTCCTCTAACCACGCCAACCCAGGTACCGTTGGCCTTCCGCGTCCACCGAAAGGCCTGCCCACACTTCAAGGTATGCTCCAGGTTGAGCTGTCCCGGGTCGTACTCAAATCTTTCATCTTCCATTCCGAGGGCTCTATGTCTCATCTGAAGGCCACGGTTATTGACATTGGACCAGCAAAAACCAGTCCAAATTACAGTCCACCTATAGTCTACAAAACCAGATGGCTACAGACAACGAGCCTGAGGGGATACCTGCTGGGTCAGACGTTTTCCGGGAAGGTGTCCAGAAGCCGTGCGGGCTTCATCTGCGGCCGGTGGACAAAATGCCCGCCGAAGAAGTGTTGACGCTCACTAAGCAAGTACTCTGCGCGCAACGCAGTCTGCGCAAGGCCGGATAGCCCTCCATTCGCCGCCGACCTGGCGATGCGGGCCGATATCTATCGATGAAAGAAGGGCCGAAGCGTCATCGGCGTTTTGGCTCAGCGGTAACGCGGATAAGGAAAGGCTCGAAGCAAGCTATTGCTGCTTTCCCACCAAAGCGTTGTAGATTCTCTCCGACGTGATAGGCAACTCGCTTATTCGTACGCCAACAGCATCGCTTACGGCATTAGCGATGGCCCCGGCCGCACAAATGTAACCAGCCTCGCCGACTCCTTTTACGCCTGCGGGCACGGCTGGATCGGGCCCTGGTTCAACAATAACCGGCACGATCCTTGGTAAATCCATCGCCGTAGGAACCTTATAATCGACAAAGGAAGGATTCAGGAGCCTTCCGGATTCCTGGTCATAAACCATTTCCTCGAAGAGGCCATAGCCGATTCCTTGCGCCGCACCTCCCTGGATCTGACCCTCGACGATCATCGGGTTTATGGCCTGCGCGACATCGTGAGCTGAAGTGAAACTCAACAGCCGAACCTGCCCAGTCTCGGGGTCCACTTCCACTTCGGCTGCCGCAGCAGCAAAAGCGTAGGCTGGGGCATAGTGGCCACCCTTCTCCCCAAGAACCTCAGTCGGAGCATCCCAGAATCCTCTCCCCAGAATACTGCCCGCTGCGCCGTCCGTTGTTGTGAAGTGGGCGGCTCCGGCGACTTCGCCAACGGACAAGGCCCTCTCTAGGGAGCCTTTCACGTAGATCTTTCCACCTTCTGATTCCAGGTCTTCCACGGCGGCCTCCAGTTTCGCCGCCGCCACTGCGAACAGTCTCTGTTTAGCATCGGCCGCGGCGATCTTGACTGCGCTACCGGCAATGGGAGCGCCTCTGGAACCCCAAGCGCCCAGGCACATAGGCGTGGTTTCGGTATCGCCGCCAACGACGCCCACGTTTTCGGGAAGGATGCCCAACTCTTCGGCGGCAACCTGCGCTAGAGCCGTATAGATACCCTGCCCCATGTCGGAGATACCAGTGTAAACCGTCGCGCTGCCGTCTTCGTTAACCCGTACGTAGGCGGACGAAAAGTCGGCATCTGTAGCACCTTGCCA
>JAMDCE010000025.1 GCA_023489135.1 Chloroflexota bacterium | reverse complement strand
TCTTCCGATCTATTAACTTCCCCTTTTCGCCAGAAGCGAAGTAACCGCCCAAATTGTTCCTAAGCTCTTCCTGGATTTCCTGGGGAATAACCTCGCCGTTAAGTTTCATGTCCACAGGGAACGTCACCTCCCTGACCTTAATGTTCGACGCTTGCGCCATGTCGAGCAACCGCTGGTAAATTTCCTCGCTCATCTGTGCCTCTCCTATCCTAGGTTCAATATCGCCACGTGGCGATACTGCTATTGGTTTCTCTTGAGAGAGAACTACCTTAGCCACCTCGTCCGGCACGGCCCGGAGGACCTCCATGGGAAGCTCCTGGTCGCAATGGAAGCAGTTGCCGCGCACGGCCTCTTCCACGCCGTACTCGTTTTCACAGCAGGGGCAGACGCCCCCGCATTCTCGGTCCAGTTCGTCGCGCATCTTGCGGTCCATAATGGTCTCCTCGTTGTAGTGGTGAAGGGGGTGGACCTGTTGGTTGAGATCCACCCCCCCCCCCGAGCAGCATCTTGGTTCGCCGGCTACTGTGTCTGCTGTAGATACTCTATTAGCTCGCTAGCCTCAGCTCTGGTCAACATCTCCGGCAGTTTGTGATAGGCTTTCCGGCACCTGCCCCGGGTTTCCTCTTCAGTCAAGTTGAGGTTCTTCTTGGCGATGGTGTAGATGGCCTTGATCTGTCTTTCTGTGGCTTTCTCGTGCCCGTTCCTAGATGGCTGGTCCGCCGGGGCCGATTCCGACTGACCTTCTTGCTCGGCGGCGATCTCCTCACTCAGCTCCTCCACCGCAACCGCCCCGACGTTCACGGCATCGCGGAGGGCCCGCGCCTTCGCTCTGGTTTCAGCAAGCCGGACTAAGCAATTGACCATCGACGCTTTGACGTTATCGGGCGACGCGTCGCCAAGGCCAGAGAAGATACCCTTTTCGGTCTCCACTTCAGCCGAGCAGATGGCAACATTCCCGTTAGACTCTGCCGGCGCTTGGATCAGCATTGTGCTGATTCGCTTCAGCCCTTGGCTGTGGCCTTCATCCAGGAGGCATTGATACAACACAAACTGCTTGCCACCGCGCTCAATCACAAATTCCGGTTTCATTGTCTTATCTCCTTGAATGGGGAGGGCTCAGCACCCTCCCCAGTGTGGTCTGGTTTAGTCCTCGTATTCCAGGAACAGCTTTGTCCTGCCGTACCTGGCCGGTGGCTTCAGGTTTGATTCATCCCGCCGCCGCTGCTCGTCCCTGATGGCCTGCTCTGCGGCTTTGACGGCCCGCTCTTTCTCAAGGGCCAGTTCCACCGCAGCGGCGTGCTTGCACATATTCCAGTGAAGCCAGCCCGGGCAGGTGCAGGATGTGACCTTGCCGTTGGCTACCTGTACGGTGTAATGAGCGCCGGGCTCTCGGTGGACGCTCTGTGCTAGCCAGGTCTGACCGTTAGTGCCGGCCAGCTTGTAGACCTCCACGTGCTGCTCCTTGGCTCTGTCGATGGCTCTGGCTTTCAGTTCCTGTGCTGTCATTCTTCTACCTCCTGCCCTTACGGTCAGTGTTGGCGGGAGCGGCGATCTCTCCCGCCTTTAAGATTTTGTCGGCGGCTCCAAATATTCTCTTGGCACTCTTCTCACCGATGGGTTTTCGGAAGTAGTGCTGGATATAGCCCCTGGCCTCGTCGACGCCGGGCAACCCCAGGCTTTCCAGCACGATCAAGGCGGTCGCCTCCGCCTCCATCTCGATCTCGTTTTTGACCGTAGGAACCTCACCGTCTTGATCCTTCTTTGAAGGATGCACGTCATCGCTCGTATGGCCCAAAAGAATGTGAGCCAGCTCGTGAATGAGCGTGTGGGTCGGGTTGACCGCCAGCGGGTTGATGGCGACGCGCCGGCCGGCCTCGGCGTAGCCCTGGCTATTGCCGTTGAGACTGGCGAACTCGACGCGCTCCACCTGGAGGTTCCTGACGGCCTGGTCGGGGTTCCACTCGGGCAAAGGAAGGGGCTGGGCGTCGTGACCTTCCGTCTGGCCGACCACGAACCAGTTGGGCCGGTAGACGAAGACCATCTTGGTCTCTTCGACTTCCTTGCCCTCTTCGTCCGTCACCTTGTTCTTGATCGTGACCGGCATCCACAGGCTGATGGCCCTCTCGCCCTTTCTGACCTGTCGGCCCTTGTCCTGCCAGGCCCGGTAGGTGGCGATGGGACCGACCGGGATGTTCCGACTGTAGCACTCGTAAAGCGCCAACATCTGGTTGGCGCTGGAGTAATTATGGAAGGCCCGGTAGGCCTCGGAGATGACGCCGGGCTTCTCCACAGCCTCTCTCAAAAGTTGCTCCCACCTGGGAAAGTCGCGCTTCTCGGTCATTTTACCTACTCCTTTTCAGTGCTCCCGAAGAGTGGTACAATGGCCTCACCCTCCGGGGTAATGGGGCTCTCAGCAATCAGCCGACCAAGCATAGGTTGCTGAGGGCTCTGTCTTTGTCTTCCTTTCCCCTCGGGTTTCAGCGCCTCTTCCGATTCATCATCGGCTCACCTACTCGTTGCCCCGGTTCCCCACCGGCCCGCTGGCTGTATTCATCTCTCTATCTGATACAAATATATCACAAAACTGATACAGTGTCAAGGGGTTTTAGTAACCAATTTACGAAATTGTCTCAAAGTCGTATAGACTTTGTTGTGTTCTTGTGGTAGAATGAAGTCAAAGGAGGATGATGGATATGCCAACGTTGCGCGAGATCCGGATTAGTCGGCTACTGAGCATGCGAGACCTAGCCGCCAAGGCCGAGGTGGGCTTGAGTACATTGTATATGATCGAGGCCGGCAGGTCTGCTCCCGGACTCAAGGCCATCAGGAAGCTATCGAAAGCCTTGGGAGTCGAACCGACTGAGGTAGACGAGTTTCGAGAGAAGATGCACCAGATGGCTACTCCACGAGGGAAGGCGGCT
>JAMDCE010000617.1 GCA_023489135.1 Chloroflexota bacterium | reverse complement strand
CGCGTTCCGGCTCGGCCATGAAGCCACGGTTGTATCCTTCAAATACTATCTGACCCGGTTTGGCGTGACAATCCACGCAACTGACCTGGTTGAAATCGGGGTGAACCAACGACTTGACCGCCCGGTCGGGGGTTTCACCTGTCCCGTGGCAGGTGACGCAGTACTGCGGGCTGGTCGTCGTGTAGCGCGCCACACCCATCAGCGGCAAGGATACGAACGGGATCAGCGCCACCCCTATGATAAACCAAACCCAGAGCGGCCAGCTAGGAATCCTGAAAGGAAGAATCGTCGGTTTTGTACCTGGCAGGCCATGGGGCGCTACCGGCTCGGGTAATCGATCTCGTCTGGGAAGATCCATATAATCATCCTCCGTAGAAAATGCGTGCGCAGGTCCTTCGGAAACCCTTTGTCCTCATCACGCTTTGCTAATCCTCACCTTGGTTTCCATCCAGGCCTGCCCGCCACCGATCGGATCAGAAGACACGGGCATAAGGTGATGGACGTGGACTCCGTTTCCTTGCTTGTCCCACCAGACAAGCTTCGTGTTCGGGTCTTTGCTCTCGAATCGCTCGCCCCTGGCAATCCTCCCGTACTCGGCGTGGCCCGCGTGGCGCGCTATGGCCACGATGTTGGGGTGGATGCCATGACTGGGCTGAGCCTTCGCGACGATCACGCCAACGTCCGTGGCGACCCTGACCTTGTCGCCCTTCTTGATCCCCCTCTCCTTAGCCACCTCGGCGTTGATCCACAGGGGGTTCTCGTGGTCGATCTCGGATAACCACATGCTGGCGGCGGTGTTTTGACCGCTGTGGACGCTGGACTGGAACGTCGTCAGTATGAACTCGTCTTCCTTGAGATCCTTTATTGACGCGACGCTCTCGTAAGTCGGAAGAGCCGCAAAACCTGCCGACTGCAGCGCCTTGGAGTAGACTTCAAACTTGCCGGAAGGCGTATTGAATCCCTTTTTCTGGTAGGAATGGTAGTCAATTGGCGCGGAAGCATCCAGCCACACCCCGTTGGTCTTCAGATATTTCAGCCCTCCGGCTTTGGCCAGCCCCTCGATACCGCCAATCGCCGTCGATATGTAGCTTTCCATATCGCCGAAAGAGAAATACCGTTCCATCCCCCCACCCGTTTGCCGTGCCAATTCGATGAGTATGTCGTGAGCTGGCAGAGACTCCCCTTGAGGTTTGACCACGGGCTGCCGCAAGACTACAGCAGGAATAAGCTGGTAGGCAGGTCCCGAATGAATGCCCCAGCTTTCCAGGTAGGTGGACGCCGGAAGGACCACGTCGGCCAGCGCTGCCGTCTCACTCATGAAGCTATCCACGGCGACGAAGTACGGAATCAGCTTCTCGTCTTTGAGCACGGCGGCCGTCAGCTCCGGTTCGGGGTTGCTGAAGGCCGGATTGGCCTGAAACGCTATGAGCACGCTGACCTCGTCCTTTTGCTCTTTGATGGTGGACATCACCGCTTGAGGCACCGAATACGAGGCCAGCGGGAAACTACTCGGACGCACAGACTGACTGATCTTCAGAGCGACCTTGGGCTCCGGTTGTGGTTCGCTGAACTGATAGAACCTTGGCAGACATGCTCCCCCTCGCACGTCTATGTTGCCGGTTACGGCGTTGAGGAGGGCGATGGCGCGCTGGTTTTGGACGCCGTTCGAGTGGCCGCTTGTGCCGCCGCCGGCGATAGCCACGGCTGGTTTGGTCGTGGCGAACTCGACGGCGAGCTGTACGATGTCTGAGGCCCTCACACCACTCTCGCTTTCGGCCTGTTCTGGTGTGTATTGCGAAAGGTGCTGGGTCAGAGCGTCGGGCTTGTAATTGGTCCAGTTTTCGAGGAAATTAGCATCGTACAGACCGCGCTGCATAATCACGTTGGCCATAGCCAGCGCAACCAGTCCGTCGGTTCCCGGGCGAATTGGAAACCACTTGTCGCTCTTGCTGGCCGTGTTCGATAGCCGACAATCGAAGGTTATCAGTCTTGCACCGTTCATTCTACCTTCGACCAGCCGCTGCACGAGCGGGACGAAGTGAGGGTGAGCTTCGTAGGGATTCGCACCGAAATTGAGTATGAACTTGCTGCTTCCCACGTCGGCGATTTCCTCGCCCGCCCCCCACGTAAGCTCGCGGGCGATCCATCGATTGGCAGAGTGAGCTGCAGCATCTTCCACGCCGGAGATGCCGAACGCCCTCAAGAATCGGCGAATTAGCCCATCCATCCCCTCCGGACCGCTGTAGAACACGAGCTCATCTTGACGGCCTTCGTCAAGCAGGACCTTCAGTTTCGAGGACACCTCTGTGAAGGCCTCGTCCCAAGAGATCCTTTTCCACTTTCCCTGTCCACGCAGGCCGACGCGCTTGATCGGATAGAGCAGCCTGTCCGGGCTGTAAACCAAATTGACCCCGGCCTGGCCCCTGGCGCAGATCCTGCCTCGGTTGTTAAGATCTCGGGGATTGCCCTCGATCTTCACTAGCCGACCTTCCTCCAGAAACCCGATGATGCCGCACCGAGCCTCACACTCGAGACAGGTGCTGGGAATAGGAATTCGAGGCGCGTTCGTGGTGCGGGAGACGCCCGCACCCCCCTCTATGAGTTCCCCGGCTTTGAGGAGGTCGACAATCGTATTCTCCATAGCAAGTGCACCAGCCCCGGCCAGGCCTACTTTCAAGAAGTTCCGGCGACTTATTCCTGACATATTCCGAACTCCTGCACTTTACTAGCTAAGCGGCACACTTTGACCCCCGATCACCATCACGTAACGCATCGCAAAGATCCCCACCATGACCAGCACTGCAGCTATGCTGATTGGCACCACGCTTTTCCTCGTCCTGGGTAACGACAGTATGGCCAGGGGGATCAGCGACCCCAAGAACAGCTCGACGCCCAGGAAAATGGGGCTGAAGTTCATCGTCAGGATGAGC
>JAMDCE010000407.1:368-2930 GCA_023489135.1 Chloroflexota bacterium | reverse complement strand
TGCGCCTGCGCCACGCCTGTCGCATTCAGTGGGATATCTACTCTTCCGCGGAATCGCTCGACGCGGTTCCATTCCGTTTGACCATGCCGAACAAGGTAGAACCTAGTCAATCCACTCCTCCGAATACCTAACACATTGTACTGCACCTTGACGAAAAGTCAAACGCAGTTGACCCTGGTCAGCATCTTGCTGTATAGTCGAGTGACATTTATCTTGGAGAAGCTAACGTGGCCGAAAGGGTAGTCGTGGCAATGAGCGGCGGGGTGGACAGCTCCGTCGCGGCGGCGCTGCTCAAGGAACAGGGATATGAGGTTATCGGTATAACCTTGAACGTTTGGCCGAAGCTGACGTCTGAAGTAGAAAATGATCCCCCTGATGCCTGCTGCTCACTGTCTGCCGTCGAGGACGCTCGCCGCGTAGCCGACAGGCTGGAAATACCCCACTATGTGCTGAACTTCCGTGACATCTTCGAGAAGGCTGTCATAGAGGACTTCGCCAAAGAATATCTGGTAGGCCGCACGCCGAACCCGTGCATTCGCTGCAATGAGTTCGTAAAATTCGACGCTCTGCTCAGAAAAGCGCTCGGCCTGGGCGCGAAATACATCGCGACCGGCCATTACGCCAGGGTGCAGCACGACCCCCAGCGAGGGCGCTATATCCTACGCAAGGCTCGCGACCTCACCAAGGACCAGACCTATGTCCTTTACGTACTCAAGCAGGAGCAGTTGCAGCATACCTTGCTGCCGCTAGGAGATTACACAAAGGCCCAGGCGCGGCAGATGGCCCTGGAGCGAGGCCTGCCCGTGGCCTTTAAGGCCGAAAGCCAGGAAATCTGCTTCGTCACCCAGAGGGACTACGGCATCTTCCTGACGGGCTACGTTCCCGATGCCGCCAAACCAGGTCCTATCATCGATATCCACGGCCACGAACTTGGCCAGCACAGGGGGATCATTTTCTACACGATTGGCCAGCGGAGAGGTCTCGGCATTGCCTCGCCGCAGCCGCTTTACGTGGTCGAGATCGACGCACAGAGGAACGCGATCATCGTGGGCCCCGAGAGCGCCCTCTATCGAGAAACCCTGGTTGCCAATCGCCTCAACCTCATCAGCGAGGAAAGCATTCCCGAACCGATCGAGGTTAAAGCCAAAGTACGGTATAAAATGCAGGAAAAAGATGCGGTGGTATGGCAAAGCGACGCCGACACTATCGGCCTGCGCTTCCGCGAGCCTCAACGAGCCATAACGCCAGGGCAGGCAGTCGTCTTCTATCAAGGGGATGTCCTGGTCGGAGGAGCAACGATTGTGTCAGTCTCCGACGCCGTTTGCACACCTCCCAACCTGACGTTATAATACGTTCAGAGGTAAATTTTATGAAAGTTTCCGACATTATGACAAAAGAAGTGATTGCAGTCACGCCTGATACCAGTGTGAGTGAGATCGCTAAGCTAATGGTCGACAAAGACATAAGCGGCGTGCCAGTCGTCGTCGACGGTCGCGTCGTGGGCATTATCACCGAGACCGACCTGGTGGCGCGCAACGCCTATCTGCACTTCCCCACGTTCGTGCAAATACTCGACGCTCGCATCTATTTGCAGAGCCCCCACCACTTCGAGGAAGAGCTGCGACGGATGCTCGGCACGACGGCTGCCGATGTAATGACGAAGGAAGTGAAAACCGTTAAGCCAGACGCAGACGTCGCCGAAGTTGCCACGCTAATGTTCGAAAAGCACGTCAACCCTGTGCCAGTCGTCAAGAATGGCAAGCTCGTGGGCATAGTAAGTCGCGCGGACGTGATCCGCTTGCTAGTGCAGCAGGAGACTGCATAGCTTCGCTCAGCGAATCAGCAGTAGCGAGGAGATAAGAATGTGGCGAGGCAGGCCAACCTGGGCAGAGATAGACCTCGACGCCGTGGCCCACAACGTACGGGAGTTGAAGCAGCTTATCGGCAGCACTGAACTTCTGGCAGTAGTGAAGGCTAACGCCTACGGGCACGGCGCTGTGATGGTTGCCAGAACCGCGCTGGAAAACGGCGCGAAGTGGCTTGGCGTCGCTTGCACCGACGAGGCTGTTCAGTTGCGCCGAGCAGGATTAGCTAGCCCGATTCTCATCCTTGGCTACGTGCCGCCATGGGAAGCAGAGACAATCGTCTCCCACCGTTTGACCCCTACTGTTAACACCCATCAACTCGCGCTTGCTCTCTCTGCCGTCTCTTCGGCTCAAGGCGTCGTCACCCCTGTGCATCTCAAGGTGGACACGGGGTTAACCCGTTACGGACTGCTGCCTCACGAAATCCTGGATTTTGCCAAAGGTCTCCTGACGCTTCCTAATCTGCAGCTTGAAGGCCTGTTCACTCACTTTGCCACTGCGGATGAGACGGACAAGAGCTACGTTCATCAGCAGCTAAAAGCATACCGGGACACGTTGAAACGTCTTGAGGATGAAGGCATTCGCATCTTGCGGCGCCACGCCGCAAACAGCGGAGCTACACTGGACTTACCTGAAAGCTGGATGGATATGGTGCGCTGCGGCATCAGCATTTACGGCCTGTATCCTTCCGAGCACG
>JAMDCE010000407.1:0-333 GCA_023489135.1 Chloroflexota bacterium | reverse complement strand
CCTCGCTCTCATCTCTATCGGCTACGCGGATGGCCTTTCACGCGCGCATTCCAACAAGGGAAGCGTCCTTGTAAGAGGCCATCGCGTGCCCATAGTCGGCCGAGTCTGCATGGACCAGTGTGTCGTCGATGTCAGCGGCGTTCCAAACGTTCAGCAGGGTGACGAAGTCGTCGTCATCGGAAGACAGGGCGATGAGGAGATAACAGCCGACGAGATCGCCAGGCAGCTAGGTACGATCAACTACGAGATCACGTGCGCGGTTAGCGCGCGAGTTCCCCGCGCTTCGTCTGTCTCACGGCGTCGGCAAGCGTGACCGTCGCGATTTGTGCTCCG
>JAMDCE010000488.1 GCA_023489135.1 Chloroflexota bacterium | reverse complement strand
GAATGCCTTTTTGCTCGAACCGGTCTCATAAGCACCCAAGTCTACAGCGGAGATGAGCGTTTTAGCCGCAGCGAAAACGCTCATCTCCGCAAATTAATGAAATGTGGACCGGAGCGGCGCCGCTCCGGTCCACATTTCACATCCATCCAGGACGGTCGATGGTTCTTAAGAAACGCGGGGGGATTCGAGAAAAAAGGCATTCTTTTGACATGGGCAGAAAGTGACGATCTCGCCTACTGGCATATTTCTTGCGTAGCTGGAGAGAGACCTCAAAACCACGTCGGGAAGGGGAGCAATGGCGAAGAATCGAGACGTGCAAGAGCTTCGCTCGCGGGCGCTGAGAGTGATCGAGGAAAACCGGCTGGCGGGACCTAACACGCGCCACAGCCGGGCCGACAATCTCCACGCCATAAAGGAACTCCTTCTGGGGCATCCCCATTATACCTTCGGTCTCCGAGGGGCAGAGCACTTTCGAGCAGAGGAAGTGCTGGAGGCGGTGGCTAATGTCACCGGCTGCTCAAAAGATCCAAACTACACGGTAGGTGGTGGATATATTTCACCTCTGGCCACCCTGGCGGGGGTGGAGGAGGCGGCAAGCATCGTGATCTCTGTGGCGAGGCGTGGAGGGCGCTTTGTCCTCGGGACTGGCCATCCCGGCAGCCTGCTCCTTTACTACATAGAACTGGGGCGCTTGGTCGAGCGCTGGGGAGGAAAGCTGATTCAGGTGGAGCGGGGCGCCTTCATACCACCCAACTTTGACCTTGACTACGTCGAAGGTGTGGCCGTGCTTTCCGACCGCTGCAGCCTTTGGCACAGCCACGATCCCAAGGCGATGGAGATTATTATTGGCGCGTCCGGACCTATCGACCTGGCGGTGGTCGACCACGGCTTCGCTGGGGCGGCGATCAATGCGGGCCTACCCACGATAGGCGTGATGGATACCAACGATCCGGCCCTCGCGGTGGCCAAGCGGCTGAACGCCGATCTGGTTATCGTCCCCATGGACGATAACCGCCCTCTGCACGCCTACCCGCCTGTAGTGGAGGTAATCCGTGAGCTTGCCACGCCGCTGGGCGCAGAAATGGTAGCCCAAGTGGCAGACCCTCCGCCGCGACCCGAGGTCTTAGAGCGGTTGGCCGGAGCAGACAAGCTGGTGCAAGAGAGAACGGGCGATGTGGTGCGGCTGAGGGAACTTGTGGAGAACTTCGCCGAGACCTATAAGGCCCAGTTCGTGCAAAGCCACTTCGATTCCGAACGTGAACAGGCGCTGGCCGACGATCCCTACACGATCCTGGCTATTTACCGGTCGCTGAGAGAGGCTCTTGACTGGTTCATAGTTGATCAGATCGACAACCGTGAAATGGGCCTCACCGCGGAGGAGATCGACCACTATTTGCGATGCCGCAGCCCTGATACGAGCGGCGCGGCTTCGGCCTGATTGGTGGCTAGTTGCTAGGAGTTGAGCGTGATCGGAATTGTGGCTCCTGTTATTGCTCTGGAAGAATACGTTGAGGCGAAGGGGGATACCATTTCTCAGATTTGCCTGCACCCTGGAGGGCAGGGCGTGCACCTGGCCCGCGTTATCAAGGAGTTTGGCGAGCAGTGCGTTCTGGCCTCGTTTGTAGGTGGTGAACTGGCCCCCGTTATGCGGGCGCTCCTCGAGCAATATCAGGTTGCGCACCGGCTGGTGACCTGTGCCGCTTCCACTGCGGCCGTGCTCAAGCTCACTAGCGACGGCAGCGAGACCGCGGTCTGGCAATTGCCGCCCTCGAAGGTGAGCCGCCACGAATCCGACAACTTGTTCGAAGCGGCCTCGCTCTTGATTCTTGACTGCGAGGTAGTGGTATTCAGCGGCACGCTCGTGGAAGGGATGCCTCGAGATTTCTTCGCGCGGCTGGTGTGTTTGGCCAACCGTCACGGTGTGCGCACGGTGGTGGATGTGGCCCCAGAGTTCTTGGAAAAGGCGGTGCAAGCTCGTCCCACTGTTGTTAAGCCCGGCCTGCACCAGTTGAGCCGCTTGTTTTCTCTCGACCCAGAGCTGACGGCTGGAGAGCTGGCGCAAGCCGCCCGCCAGTTGTGTGCCTGGGGTGCCGAGACCGTCGTCGTGTCTCAAACCGGCGAGGGGGCCGTGGCCGTGGGACCGGACTGGGCCTGGAAGCTAGTGGCCCCAGCACTGGAATCCGTCGGGCAGGCCGGGGCCGGGGATTGTATGACCGGGGTGATTGCCGTGGGCCTGTCGCGAGGATGGCCCCGGGAGGAAATACTGAAAACGGCGGTGGGGGCCGCGGCGGGCAAGGTTCTTCGGCGAGGCCTGGGTATTTGCAAGCGGGACGTCGCGATGGCTTTACGCGAGCAAGTCCAGGTAATCTCCATACCATCACCGGATGGCCGTAGTGAAGTAAGCTGCCGGCGGGGTTCACAGGACGCCCCGGCCGAGAGGCTAAACTAAGATGGGTCTGCCGTTGGTAGAGTAAAGGCGAAGGTGGATCCGCGGTCTTCCGAGCTCTCCGCCCAGATGTGGCCTCCGTGGGCCTGGACAATGTGCTTGGCTATGGCCAGGCCAAGACCGGTCCCTCCCGAGGACCGAGCGCGGTCAACCTTGTAGAATCGCTCGAAGATTCGTTCCAGGTCCTCTCTGGGAATGCCAATTCCTGTATCGGCCACGCTCACAGCCAGAAAGTTTTCCTGGGCCCAGGCAGAAATGGAAATTCGGCCTCCGTTGTCGGTAAACTTGATGGCATTGTGCAGAAGATTGATCATTACTTGCTCTACCCTCTCTGCATCCGCCGCAGCATCGGGCAGATCATCTGGAACATTCACCGCTATTTCCAGTTGCTTTCGGTCTGCCTGAGTGTTGAGTCTGTCGGTGGCCTGGCGAATCAAGACGTTGAGATCAACCGGTGCGAGTTTCAGAGGTACTTGCCCCGATTCAAGA
>JAMDCE010000129.1 GCA_023489135.1 Chloroflexota bacterium | reverse complement strand
CACAAGCCCCGACAGCCCGCCCAGCCGAATCTCGGAGGAGGCCCTGAAAGCCTTGTACCAGCACGACTGGCCTGGAAATGTGCGCGAACTGGAAAACGTCATCGAGCGGGCCGTGGTTATGTCTCAGGGACGGACCATCACCAGCGATCATCTCCTTTTCTCACCTTTAACCGAGAGAAGAGTAATCGACGTGAGCCGGATGCTGCGTGAACGTATGACTCTAAAAGATGTGCTGTCGACGGTGGAACGGCAGCTAATAGTCGAAGCCCTCGATCAGGCCCACGGGAATCGGAGTGAGGCCGCCCAAAGGCTGGGGGTATACCGTCGGCTCTTGTATGCAAAGATGAAGGAACACGGCTTGATGAACTAAGGAAGCAAGCGGTGGCATGTTTCTTGCTGATCGTTTCGATCTAAAGCCTGCCGCCGAGAAGTATTGTTGAAGAGGCCTGGTCTGCTAAAAAACTGTGGCCAGAGGGCTGGGTTGACAGTATCGGCGAGGCACCGTTTCTCTATTCGATGGCAAGGTTATCAAACCTGGGCTTGAGTGATTGGTTCTCTGACAGCCGAGTAGCATTAGACCAGTTCGCCGCGCCCAGATTTGTGATCTGGAGTTGTATCGATCTCACTAACGGCCCTGGGAGGAGAGAATGAGCAAGATTCTAATCGTGGATGACGAACCAACCATCGTCGACCTGCTGGAAGAGAACCTCAACATGGAGGGCTACGACACAGTCAGGGCCTACACTGGCGAAGAGGCTATCCAGGTCATGGAAAAAGAGCCCCCCGACCTTGTGCTTCTCGACTTGATGCTGCCAGGAATGGATGGTTACGAAGTTTGCCGGCAAATGCAGAAGGACGTGCGTTTGAGCCAGATTCCGGTAATTATGCTAACGGCCAAGAGCGCGACCTCCGACAGAGTGGCTGGCTTTGAGAAGGGCGCCGACGATTATATCGTCAAGCCGTTCGACATCGATGAATTGTTGGTGCGGGTCCGGGCTCAGCTGCATCACCTCTACCACGAAGCCAGGAATGAACTTACGGGCCTGCCAGGCAGCCAGGCCGTGGAGGATGCCATCAAACACAGGGCCGAGCGCGCCCACGAGCCCTGGACCATAATCTACATCGACATAGACTATCTCGATGTCTACAATGAAGTCTACAGTTTCCAGCAGGGGGATGAATTGATACGGCTGGCCGGTAGAGTCATCTCCGACACGGTAAGAGAGTATGGCAACAGAACCGATTTTGCAGGGCACGTGGGAGGCGATAATTTTGTGGTGATCAGCACACCCGACCGGAAAGAAGTTGTCGCGACCAAAGCCAAAGAGCGATTTGATGCGGCCGTTCCCAACTACTATTCACCGGTTGATCGCGAACACGGACATGTGATGAGCATCGACCGAAAGGGAAACCCCCGCCAGAGCCCCCTCTCAACTCTCGCCTTCGACTTTGTAGACAACGTGCCTGAGGCGGCCACCGCTTAGTTCCGAAGTAGGGGTTATGGGTTACGGGTTATGGGTTAACATCAGCTATTGAAGGATGCTCTGCCCCTATCCGCTAACCCTTAACCCTGTCCGCAAATGCTTCGCTCCATTTGACCCCTCCGCGAAGGCCTATTGGTTCCCGGGCAAGGAAAGAATCTCGTCGGTTGGCCCGGCGCCAGGCGCACTCAGGCTCGGGAGAGCCTTCGGCTTCCGAAGGACAATGCTCTTCAACTGAGCCAGGGCCTGCCGGTAAAAAATCTCGAACATTTCCTTCTGAGGCTTAACCCCCTTGGCATAGTAATAGTGCGCGGCCTTCCCGACGACGAAAGTCCCGGAATACGCAAAGTCCCGGAATACGCAATGGTCGTCTTCGGAATCGCTCCGATAACCGGAGGTAACAGATCAGCTAGTTCCCGGGCTATCGTCCGCCACAGAAACGCGGAGCCCACTACCGGAATCATCTCCGTGTAAATCTGCATCTTTGAATCTAGATTTCGACCGTAGATAGCGGCGAGTTTGTACAGCATTACGAGCTGGTTCTTGGTCAGAACGATGAAATCTGCTCCAGCGGCCACCAGGTTCCCAAGTACCGGGATCGCGGCCGGAATATTGGACAGCAGAGCGAACTCGGCGTTAGCCCGGGACGTCTTGCCTATTACCCGCTCTGACACAACTTCCCGAAAATGCGGCAAAAAACGCGCCAGGGCCAGTTGGTGGTCGTCCAGCATCCGCACCACTTCGGGAAACAGTCGCTTAATCATTTCCTCTTCATCAGAAGAAGCCAGATTGAGCGCTCGAACTCGACTCAAATCCTCTGGAAGTGTGCGCTCCAACCCCTCCGCAAGACAAGCATCTCCTCTTAGTCTGACCACCAGAACGCGTTCATGCGCGTCCCGTAACTCCCAGGGGTGGAAGTAGCCGTTTCCCTCCGTTGATGCCTGTTCTTTCCATACGTACACAACGACAGGTCGGCCCTTTGCAGGAGATCCCAGTTCGCGCCCGAGAAAAAGTCACCCCGAACCAGCCGAACAAGGCCACCGTCAGGAGCACCTCCACTCAGGAGGCGAAACACATTGTAGGCCTCACCCAGCGGTGAACCGGCGACGACGATCAATGGTTCGTGGCGGACCTGCTCCTTGATAGCCTCCAAGCTTATCTCTCGAAGGATTCCAACCAGTTCCAGAAAGACTGGGAAACGCAAGTGCGGGCTCCTTTCCAGATCGTTTTAGATTATACCGCCAGCGAACGGCGAGGGCAACAGAAAGGAACATCCTCCAGGTTTCCAGATGAGTTGGCCTGATCGCCTCAATTAACGCGCTAGCCAAATTAAGCCAGGAAAGTAGGACGACATCGACATGTCCGTCACCGTTCCAGGATTTTTCCGAGACTCCCCGAAATCAAGGAAACGTGGGCGGACGAGGCGCGATGGTGCCTCGTCCGCCCACGTTTCAC
>JAMDCE010000700.1 GCA_023489135.1 Chloroflexota bacterium | reverse complement strand
CACCCCCGAGGGCTTCTTGGTAGCCCGAGTCGACGGCTTCTTCTACGTAGTTGGTCCTGACGATGGCGTGAGGAGAAGTTTCGACGGCCGGCCATATGTCATTCGGTTCGTGGCCGGCCCGCATGCGGGTAGGGAGATCCACACCACCAACCTCTGGTGTATTGGCAGCGTGCCCGCTTCCTACCAAGAGGAGCTTACCGACAATGCGGTGCTCTCGACGATTTAGGGATCATCGCAACAGTACAGCGGCAAAGAGTCAGGGGTTAAGGGTTAGGGGATAGGCCTTCTGATCAGCGAGGCGACATCCTCTAACCCCTAACCCATCAACCCTAACCCCTACTTTAATGCATGAAATCTCCGTTGTTGATGACCACCGTTTGACCGGTAATGGAATCCGCCGTGGCCAGCATCAGCGCCGCTCTGGCGACGTCCTCTAGGTCGGCCGGAGGGGCACCGGAGAGGATGCGCTGCTGGGCCTCTGGGGGGAAGACCCGGTCGAACCAGCGGGTTTGTAGATAGCCCGGGGCCAGGGCGTTGACCTGGATCTGGGGCGCCAAGGCCCGGGCCAGGCACTTGGTGATCATCACCACGCCGGCCTTGGAGACGCAGTAGGGCAAGCAGCTTCCCTCCGGCATCAGCGCCGAGTCGGAAGCGGTGTTGATGATTTTGCCCGCTCCCTGTCGCTTCATGTAAGGCACCGCCGCCTTTGAACAAAGGAAGGTTCCCTTGGTGTTCACGGCCATTATGCGGTCCCACAGGTCCTCGTCGATGGCATCCAGATCTTCTAGCGGAACGTACTTGCTGGTGCCAGCGTTGTTGACCAAGATGTCCAAACGGCCGAGTTCAGCGGCCACCCTATCCACCATCGCCTTCGCTTCCTCCCAGCGGGAGACGTCGGCCTGAACCGTAGTACTACCCACCCCCAGAGCCCGGATCTCCTCGGCTGTGGCCAGGGCCTCTGGCTCAGAACGCGAGTAGTTGATGGCCACGCCAACCCCGGCCCTGGCCAGAGCCAGCGAAATCGCCCGCCCCACCCCTGTGCCGCCACCGGTAACCAGGGCAACTTTACCTTGCAGATCCATGTTTCCTTCTCCTCTATGTGTCCACGATTCTCAGTGCGCATGTTGCACCCTTCCGCCAATACAAGTCAAGGGATTATGGTATAATGCTCGCGAAGATAGGCGACCGCTAATCCAGCCAAGGCTGGCAAGCGTCCGGCGAGGAAACACAGATGAAGCGGCGTCTGGCAATTCTCGGTCTAGCGCTTCTAGTGATCGTCGCTGTGGCCTGCGGGCCGCCCGCCCCCTCTGCGTCCGAGCGAACCGCAACCCCCGTGGTCGCCTCTTCCCAACCGCCAACAACCGCTGAGTCCCGCGCAGGCGACTTCGCCCTGGGCATCGAATACGCTTCCGCCGGCCTCGCCGGAACTTACGCCACCCTGGGGATCCAGTGGGTGAAGCTCTGGCCAGGGCAGGCACGCTGGGGTGAGGTCGAGCCAAAGCCGGGCCAGTTTCGCTGGGACAAACTCGACGGGATCGTCCGTGAGTACCAGTCCGCAGGCTTCCCACGCGTTGAATTGCTTCTTACCAGCGATGGGCATAAGGGGAAGCCTTCCGACCCCAACTTCGTCACCGCCTACGCCGAGTACGCCCGGTGGGTGGTGGAACGCTACGACGGAGACGGACTAGACGACATGCCGGGCCTGCTCTATCCCGTCCACCATTTTGGCGTCGAACGCGAATTCACGGCCTACTGGCCGTTCAGCGGTCAAGACTACCTTAATCTTCTGAAAGCGGTTTATCCTGTCATCAAACAAGCCGATCCTCAGGCCCAGGTTCTGCTGGTGGCTATTCTGGTTATGGACGTTTTCGACACCCATCCCACGCCTGAGCAAGCGATGGGATTGCTTCGGGATAGCCGAAATGACCCCAGGGGCATGCGGAAGAGCGGGGCGGAGATACTGGCTCTCTTGGACCAACCGACTTACTTCGATATCGTCGACTTTCATAGCCTGGGCGACTACACCGAGATCCCGCTCACCGTCGCCTGGCTGCGCGCGGAAATGGCCAGCCGTGGCTACGAGAAGCCGATCTGGATCGGCGACGCGACGAGCATGTCGCCGCTCATCGCTTTCGGGAACGAGACCTGCCAGAAAGGGCCTGGCAGCGGCCGAGCGCTCTATCCGGCGACGGAAGAGACCCGCTGCCAGGCCGCCGAGCTCATCGAAGCAGCCAGGCAGAAGAGCAATCCTGACCATGAGCTGGCAATGGCCTGGATTAAGGCTGAGTCGGCCAAAGGTCTGGTCAAGAAAGCCGTGGTTTCGGCGGGGGAAGGCCTGGCCGGCATCAATATCGGTAACCTGGATGACTGGCCCATCCCCTGGATCGGCACCGGACAGTTCCAGGGAATGGTGGACACCAGTCTTGGTGGAGGAAGTCGCGCCCCGCGCCCGGCCTACTACAGCCTGCAGATGGTTGTGGAGAAGCTCAGGGGGTTTCAGGGAGTGGAGCGGCTAAGCGGATTGGGCGGAGGGGTTTGGGCCTACCGTTTCACGGTGGGTGACCGAGCGGTCTATGTCGCGTGGCACGAACCTTCGAGGATAAGTTGGCCTGGAGAGATCGAGCCTCTCCAAACGGTCGCGCTGGCATGGGACATGTCTCAGGCCGTCCTAACACCTATTGTAACCGAGCCTGGACAAACGGCGCCCGCATCTCAAACTGTCGCCACAGATGGCCAGGAACTCCACCTGGATCTCACCAGCGTGCCCGTCTTTGTGGAAGCGCCCTGAGCGGCGCCTCAAATGTCGATGTTATTCCGTGTCAACCCAAATGATAATGTTACCGAAGGGAGTGTTTTTTGGATCAGTTCCATCAATTGTAAATGTTACCGGAGGCTCATCCTTTCTGTTGGTTTCATAGGGTTGGCTAAGCCGCTATCT
>JAMDCE010000180.1 GCA_023489135.1 Chloroflexota bacterium | reverse complement strand
TCCAGAACGAAAGCTGGTGCCGATACGCGCGCACGTCTCTCACTAGTAGCACTCTCTGTGTTCTCTTCGCCAGGCCAGAACGGACGAAGAGGGCGACCACGACGCGGTGATGGCAGCACAGATGAAGAAACGTGTATACTTCACCAGAGAGCCGAGTGTAGCACGCGTTTGGAGTATGCTGCCCTCCGCTCGAGGCAGCAAGGAGAGACTTAGTGCATAGACCCAATATGAGTCAAAAAGTAGTAACGGATGACCTGGACGCGCTTCTTGGCGCGCTTCCGCCACATATCAGCGACCCGATAAGGGCATTTGAGGATCGGACCATCTGGGGTAATTCTTGCTCGGTTTCGTGTCTGGCAAGTAAAGTGATTGATCTGGACCTGGTGCGCACCTGTAGCCAGGCGCTAAGCTCGTCATCTCCGTCGAGCACGAAGTCCAGTCTGCGTCGGGGTAGAGTCATTTTCCAGCCAACTCGGTTAAGGCCCCAGCCTTCGGTCCATCTCCACTCTTGAAGGGTGATGCCCTCGACTTGCCTGACCACATGGGGCACGACCGAGCAGTAGAGTTGAAAGATGGCGTGGTGATCTGAACCCCGTCGTGGGCGAAGAACTAGGGAAGGGGATGTAGAGTGGAAAGAGGGCAGGTAATGAATGCGCTCGACCGCATACTGGAAAAATCCCGCTTGTTTGGCTGCGGTCGTTATCGGGTCTTCTAGAACTGACCGCAGGAATATCTTCTGAACTCCCTCTTCACTGGCAGCTATGCTCACGTGTCTCAACAGGGTCTCGAACGTCAGTTCCGTCTCCTCTGGGAGGGCCACAATGTGCTCGATGTCCCAGATGTCTGTGCCGAGCCGAGCCTTCACCGAAACCAAGCCCTGAATGTGCCCGTTCTGAATCTTTACCCAACTCTGGCATCGAGGATCGATCCCGAGAGATCTGCTTAGAAAGCCCTTCATGCTAGAAGGAGCAGGCTTATCCCCCGGCCTGGTTAGGGCTTCATTGTACAGGGCGTGGTTACGGAACGACAAGTAGGCTGCAATGTCTGTGGGCCGCAACGCTCGTATCATCGTTCAATCCTTGTCAATCCACTCAAGCCACGGCATAATCAGTGCGTGGCTATCGACCCCGGGCTATTTCGACAAAGTACTGGTGGAACCGCAGATCATCACTCAGTTCTGGGTGGAACGCCGCGACGAGAAGGTTATTCTCCCGAGCCGATACGATCCTTCCGTCAGGAAGAGTGGCCAGTACTGACACTCCCTCGCCGACCCTCTCCACGTACGGAGCACGGATGAAGATCGACCTGAAGGGCCTGTCTCCAAGGACTGGTATGGCCAGATCAGTCTCGAAGCTATCTATCTGACGACCGAATCCGTTCCGTTGAACGGAGATATCCATCAGCCCGAGGAGGGGCTGATCGTAGCCTTGAATCGTGGTCTTGGCCAAGATTATCATGCCCGCGCACGTCCCGAGAACTGGCAACCCTTCGACGGCGCGCTGCCGCAGGGGGTCAACCAGGTTGAAAGCAACGGCAAGCTTACCGATCGTCGTGCTTTCACCTCCAGGGATAATTAGGGCATCCACGTGGGCAAGCTGCTCGGGAAGCCTGATCTGTAGTCCCCGGATGCCCAGGCGCTCTAACGCCTGCAGGTGCTCGCGGAAAGCCCCTTGCAGGGCTAATACGCCTACCGTCAACATCGTCTAGTAATGTCTCCTACCTACTGCCGAGCCACGATGCTAGGCAAGGGCACTGCCAGCTACCATCCTCTGGTGGCCATCAGTTCGTTCTGAGGAATGGTGCCAATCTCCACTCCACGCATTGCCGCCCCCAGTCCTGTGGAAACCTCGGCGAGGATTTCTGGGTTGTTGTAATGAGTCGTAGCCATCACAATGGCGCGACCGCGCGCAGCCGGGTCGTCGGATTTGAAAATACCTGAGCCCACGAACACGCCATCGGCTCCCAACTGCATCATCAGAGCCGCATCGGAGGGTGTGGCTATTCCCCCGGCGGCGAAATTCACCACAGGCAGTATGCCCGTCTTGGCCACTTCCACCAGCAGTTCGTATGGGGCACCCAGGTTCTTGGCCTCGGCCATCAGTTCTTCCGGCAGCATATTCTGCACGCGACGTATGGCATCCATCACCGTGCGCATATGGCGGACCGCCTCGACGATGTTGCCGGTTCCGGCCTCGCCCTTGGTGCGAATCATAGCAGCCCCTTCCCCGATTCGACGAAGGGCTTCACCCAGGTCCCTCGCTCCACAGACGAAGGGAACCTTGAAATCGTGCTTGTTCACGTGGTGCGCCTCGTCGGCCGGAGTCAGCACTTCTGACTCGTCCACATAGTCAACTCCGAGAGCCTGGAGCACCTGGGCTTCCACGAAGTGCCCGATCCTGCATTTCGCCATCACCGGGATGGTGACCGCCTCCATTATCTCCCGGATGAGTTTGGGATCGCTCATACGAGCCACACCACCAGTGGCACGAATATCGGCAGGTACCCTTTCCAAAGCCATAACCGCTACCGCGCCAGCCTCTTCGGCGATTCGTGCGTGCTCTGCCGTGACCACATCCATGATCACGCCGCCCTTAAGCATTTCGGCTAGGCCTTTCTTAGTTGCCCAAGTTGACTTTTCCAAATCACTACCTCCTGTACCTGAGCCTCATCGTTCCTCAGCGACAATTTTACCACAGAGCCTGTTTGTCAATCAATCGATGTCACCGAAGACCCGCTTACGTGCTCTTGCTCGGCAAAAAAAGGCCCGGGGCGTTGATGGGTGGGTGCCTGATACTCTTTCCCTTCAGGAACTTGGTGAAATCCATCGACCGACATAAGCGACCCCCATCAATTCCCAGTATTGATTCGCATTTATGCGACTCACTCTACCCAAGAGCCCCACCCCTATCAACTGTGGGTGGGGGGCACCAGAGGTGCCTG